>NZ_JBGLYN010000045.1:0-52527 GCF_047304045.1 Variovorax sp. Varisp85 | reverse complement strand
ATTATAAAAATAATTTTGAATTGAGAAATATCTCCATAAGTTGTTGATTTTGTTTGATGAAAAATATGTCTTATATAAGACATAAGAGTCTGCGATTCGATTAAAGTAACTCCACGGCCGCAGCGCCAAACTTCAATCAACCTCACGGAGTGACCATGCCCCAGACCCTCACAGAACAACTGAGCCGCGAACAGCAGATCGCCGCCCTCGAAAAAGAATGGGCCACCGACCCCCGCTGGAAGGGTGTCAAGCGCGGCTACAGCGCGGCAGACGTCGTGCGCCTGCGCGGTTCCTTCCCCATCGAGCACACGCTGGCCAAGCGCGGTGCCGAGAAACTCTGGGACAAGATCAACGGCGGCGCCAAGAAGGGCTACGTGAACGCGTTCGGCGCTATCTCCGCCGGCCAGGCGATGCAGCAGGCCAAGGCCGGCCTGGAAGCCGTGTACCTGTCGGGCTGGCAGGTCGCCGCCGACGGCAACACGTCGGAGACGATGTACCCCGACCAGTCGCTCTATGCGTACGACTCGGTGCCGACGATGGTCCGTCGCATCAACAACACCTTCCGCCGCGCGGACGAAATCCAGTGGGGCCGCGGCATCAACCCCGGCGACAAGGAATTCATCGACTACTTCCTGCCCATCGTTGCCGACGCGGAAGCCGGTTTCGGCGGTGTGCTCAACGCCTTCGAACTCATGAAGAACATGATTGCCTCGGGCGCGGCCGGCGTGCACTTCGAAGACCAGCTGGCCGCCGTGAAGAAGTGCGGCCACATGGGTGGCAAGGTGCTCGTGCCGACACAGGAAGCCTGCGAGAAGCTGATCTCGGCACGCTTTGCCGCCGACGTCATGGGCGTGCCCACCATCGTGCTGGCCCGCACCGACGCGGAAGCCGCGAACCTGATCACCTCCGACCACGACGCCAATGACAAGCCCTTCCTGACGGGCGAGCGCACGCAGGAAGGCTTCTACCGCGTGAAGAACGGCCTGGAGCAAGCCATCAGCCGCGGCGTGGCCTACGCGCCCTACGCCGACCTGGTGTGGTGCGAAACCGGCGTGCCGGACATCGGCTTCGCCCGCGAATTCGCACAGGCGGTGCACGCTGCCTGCCCTGGCAAGCTGCTGTCGTACAACTGCTCGCCTTCCTTCAACTGGAAGAAGAACCTCGACGACAAGCAGATCGCCTCGTTCCAGGAAGACCTGTCGGAGCTGGGCTACAAGTACCAGTTCATCACGCTGGCCGGCATCCACGTCAACTGGTTCAACACCTTCCAGTTCGCCCACGCCTATGCCCGCGGCGAAGGCATGAAGCACTACGTCAACATGGTGCAGGAACCCGAGTTCGCCGCGCGCGACAAGGGCTACACCTTCGTGTCGCACCAGCAGGAAGTGGGCGCGGGTTACTTCGACGACGTGACCACCGTGATCCAGGGCGGCTCGTCCAGCGTGAAGGCGCTGTCGGGTTCGACCGAGGAAGAGCAGTTCCACTGATCCGCGGACGCGGTTTTCGCTGTCACTCTCGAGCCCGGCCACGCGCCGGGCTTTTTTATGGGCAACCCGACGAGGCGCCGGGGCTCCACGGCGCCGCGGCCGCAGCTTGAACGGGCAGAAGTTAGAATCCGCGCCTCTGCACTCAACAAGAGCGAGAAAGGCATCTTGGTTATGACACCGCGAACTACTCCGCAAGGATTCAGCGGCTTTTTCTTCTTCGAAGGAAAAGGCCGGTAGCCCCGCGCTCGCTGGTTTCCGCCAGCTCTTCAACCAGGCAAAGCGCGGCATCCACCGCGCTTTTTGTTTTTCTCCCGAGGTTTCCACATGATCCAGATCACGCTCCCCGACAACTCGCGCCGCGAGTTCCCCGGCCCGGTTTCGGTGGCCGAAGTCGCCCAGTCCATCGGCGCCGGGCTCGCCAAGATGACGGTGGCCGGCAAGATCGACGGCCGGCTGGTCGATGCCAGCGACGTCATCGACCACGACGCCAGGCTGCAGATCATCACGCCCAAGGACGACGAGGGCCTGGAGATCATCCGCCACTCGACGGCCCACCTGGTGGGCCACGCGGTGAAGCAGCTCTATCCGACGGCCAAGATGGTGATCGGGCCCGTGATCGACGAGGGCTTCTACTACGACATCTCCTACGAGCGCCCCTTCACGCCCGAGGACATGGCCGCCATCGAGGCGCGCATGCGCGAGCTGATCGCGCAGGACTACGACGTGATCAAGAAGATGACGCCCCGCGCCGAAGTCATCGAGGTCTTCAAGTCGCGCGGCGAAGACTACAAGCTGCGCCTCGTCGAGGACATGCCCGACGAGCAGGCCATGGGCCTGTACTACCACCAGGAATACGTCGACATGTGCCGCGGCCCGCACGTGCCGAACACGCGCTTCCTGAAGGTCTTCAAGCTCACGAAGCTGGCCGGCGCCTACTGGCGCGGTGACGCCAAAAACGAGCAGCTGCAGCGCATCTACGGCACGGCCTGGGCCGACAAGAAGCAGCTCGACCAGTACATCCAGCGCATCGAGGAAGCCGAGAAGCGCGACCACCGCAAGCTTGGCAAGGAACTCGACCTGTTCCACATCGACGAAGTAGCGCCGGGCGTGGTGTTCTGGCACCCCAAGGGCTGGGCCGTGTGGCAACAGGTCGAGCAGTACATGCGCGGCATCTACCGCGACACGGGCTACTGGGAAGTGAAGGGTCCGCAGATCCTCGACAAAAGCCTGTGGGAGAAAACGGGCCACTGGCAGAACTACCGCGACAACATGTTCACGACGGAGTCGGAGAAGCGCGAATATGCGTTGAAGCCGATGAACTGCCCGGGCCATGTGCTGATCTTCAAGAGCGACCTGCGCAGCTACCGCGACCTGCCGCTGCGCTACGGCGAGTTTGGCCAGTGCCACCGCAACGAGCCCAGCGGCGCGCTGCACGGCATCATGCGCGTGCGCGGCTTCACGCAGGACGACGGCCACATCTTCTGCACGGAAGACCAGATCCTCGACGAGTGCATCGCGTACACGGAGCAGCTGCAGAAGGTTTATGCCGACTTCGGCTTTACGGACATCCTCTACAAGGTGGCCACGCGGCCCGACAACCGCGTCGGCTCCGACGAGCTGTGGGACAAGGCCGAGCATGCGGTGATGGAGGCGCTGCGCCGTTCGGGCGTTGACTTCATCATCTCGTCGGGCGATGGTGCCTTCTACGGCCCGAAGATCGAATACACGTTGAAGGACGCGCTGGGCCGCCAGTGGCAGTGCGGCACGATGCAGGTCGACTTCAACACGGCCGAGCGCCTGGGCGGCGAGTACGTGACGGAATCGAGCGGCCGCGCGCACCCCGTGATGCTGCATCGCGCCATCGTCGGCAGCCTTGAGCGCTTCATCGGCATGCTGATCGAACACCATGCCGGCGCACTGCCCGCATGGCTCGCTCCGGTGCAGGTGGCGGTGCTCAACATCAGCGAAGGGCAGGCCGACTACGCTGCTTCAGTGGCGAAAACGCTGCAGAATCAAGGGCTTAGGGTCCAGCTGGATCTGCACAACGAGAAGATTACGTATAAAATACGGAAGCATTCGTTGCAAAAGCTCCCTTACATCCTCGTCGTGGGCGACAAGGAAAAGGAAGCAGGTGCCGTCGCAGTGCGCGCCCGGGGCAATCAAGACCTCGGAGCAATGTCCCTCGAATCGTTCGTGCAACGGCTCGTCCAGGACGTTGCCGACAAGCGTTGATTTGCCTCTGAAACACCCCATATGTTTCCTAGCCAGATCGTGCCGCTTGTCCGCGAGGACTGACCGGCGTTCGCTACAGATTTTGTAGCAATTTTTGAAGGATTCTGACCATCGCTACTGCATTTCGCGACCGCCGCCACCGCGAGGAACGCCAACACCGCCTGAACCGGGAAATCATGGCCCCGGAAGTCCGCCTTGTAGGCCCGGAAAACGAGCCATTGGGTGTTATGAGCCTCTCGGAGGCCTTGCGCCTCGCCGGCGAGGCCGATGTGGATCTGGTGGAGGTCGTCGCGGCGGCCAACCCGCCGGTATGTCGCCTGATCGAGTACGGCAAGTTCAAGTACCACGAGCAGAAGAAGGCGGCCGAGGCGAAGTCCAAGCAGAAGGTCATCGAGGTCAAGGAAATCAAGTTCCGACCCGGTACCGACGATGGCGACTACAACATCAAGATGCGCAACATCAAGCGCTTTCTTGAGGACGGCGACAAATGCAAGATCACGCTGCGCTTCCGCGGCCGCGAGATCACGCACCAGGAGCTGGGTCTGGCATTGCTGCAGCGCATTCGCGACGAACTGGGCGACCTGATCATGGTCGAGCAGTTCCCGAAGCTCGAAGGCCGGCAGATGATCATGATGATCGCGCCGGGCCGCAAGAAGGCCGGCGGCGGGGTTTCCAAGCCGGCAGCAGACGCTGCGCCGGCAACGGCGCCGGCTGCAACTGCCTGAGGCGTTTGCAGCAGTCAGGGTTTTGAAGGGATTTCGCCGTTGCCGGCACTTTGAAAGAAGAGCGGGCAGGGGCGAGATAAAGAAGTGTCTCGGGGCCAACAAGTCCGTGGAGTATCCATGGCGCCTCACGAGCACAAACTAAAGGAGCATTCACATGCCCAAAATGAAGACCAAGAGCAGCGCGAAAAAACGTTTCCGCGTTCGTCCCGGTGGCACCGTCAAGCGCGGTCAAGCCTTCAAGCGTCACATCTTGACGAAGAAGACCACCAAGAACAAGCGTCACCTCCGTGGTGCAGTCGCAGTGCATGAGACCAACATGGTTTCTGTCGCCGCCATGCTGCCCGGCCGTGGCATTTAACTCAGACGAACAAGGAGTACACACATGCCTCGCGTCAAACGTGGTGTAACGGCTCGCGCCCGCCACAAGAAAGTTCTCGCACTCGCCAAGGGTTTCCGCGGTCGCCGCGGCAATGTCTTCCGCGTCGCCAAACAGGCGGTGATGAAGGCAGGCCAATACGCCTACCGTGACCGTCGTACCAAGAAGCGCGTGTTCCGTCAGCTGTGGATCGCGCGTATCAACGCCGCCTCGCGTGAACTGGGCCTGACCTACAGCCAGTTCGCCAACGGCATCCGCAAGGCCGGTATCGAGATCGACCGCAAGATGCTTGCGGACATCGCCGTGCACGACAAGGCCGCTTTTGCCGGCATCGTGGAGCAGGTCAAGGCCAAGCTGGCTGCTTGATTTTGCACAGCAGGTTGCCGTCTCCGGACGGCTTCTTGCGCCCACGGCTCAAGGGCTGGCGCTTGAAAAGGCTCCAGCTCTTTTTTATTTCCCCTCGAAGATTTTTGTTGCTATGAACGAGTTGGACTCCCTGATAGCCACCGCAGGCGCCGCCTTTGCCCAGGCGAAGACACCTGCAGAGCTCGAAAACGCCAAGGCGCAGTTCCTCGGCAAGTCGGGCCGCATCACCGAGCTGATGAAGGGCATGGCCGCGCTGAGTGTCGAAGAGAAGAAGTCCCGCGGCGCCGCAATCAACGTGGGCAAGCAGTCCATCGAGGCTGCGCTGACCGAGCGCCGCCAGCAACTGGCCGACGAAGAACTCTCGCTGCAACTGCGCGCCGAAGCGCTCGACGTGAGCCTGCCCGGCCGTCGCCGCATTTCCGGCGGACTGCATCCCGTGAGCCGCACCCTGGAGCGCATCGAGGAGATCTTTTCGAGCATGGGCTTCGACGTGGCCGACGGCCCCGAAATCGAGAGCGACTGGCACAGCTTCACTTCGCTCAACAACCCGCCGAATCATCCTGCACGTTCGATGCAGGACACCTTCTACGTCGACCTGAATGGCGACGACGGCATTCCCTACAACCTGCGTCCGCACACCAGCCCGATGCAGGTTCGCTACGCGCATCAGCACATCAAGAAGTACGCGGCCGAATTCGCCGCTGCTGCAGCCGACACCACCGGCACCGTGAAGGCGCCCGAGATCCGCGTGATCGCGCCGGGCCGCACCTATCGCGTCGACAGCGATGCCACCCACTCGCCCATGTTCCACCAGTGCGAAGGCCTGTGGCTCGGCGAGAACGTGAGCTTCAAGGACCTGAAGGTCGTCTTCACCGACTTCTGCCGCACCTTCTTCGAGCGCGATGACCTCGTGCTGCGCTTCCGCCCGAGCTTCTTCCCGTTCACCGAACCCAGCGCCGAGATCGACATCCAGTTCGCGAGCGGCCCGCTGGCCGGCCGCTGGCTCGAGGTGGCGGGCTCGGGCCAGGTGCATCCGAACGTGGTGCGCAACATGGGGCTCGACCCCGAGCGATACATCGGCTTCGCCTTCGGCATGGGCCCCGACCGGCTCACCATGCTGCGCTACGGCGTGAACGACCTGCGCCTGTTCTTCGACGGCGACCTGCGTTTCCTCTCGCAGTTCCAGTAAGCACCCGTCCATAGAAACAGAAACCGAATACGAGATCGAAGAGATGCAATTCCCGGAATCCTGGCTGCGCGAGTTCTGCAACCCGCCCCTCGACAGCGCCGCACTGGCCGAAACGCTCACTATGGGCGGCTTCGAGGTCGAAGAGCGCCGCCCCGTGGCGCCGCCCTTTACCCGCATCGTGGTCGGCGAGATCAAGGAAGCCGTGCAGCACCCCAATGCCGACCGCTTGCGCGTGTGCCAGGTCGACGCGGGGCAGGGCGCCTTGCTCAACATCGTATGCGGCGCACCCAATGCGCGCGTCGGCATCAAGGTGCCCTGCGCGCTGGTCGGCGCCGAACTGCCGCCGGGTGAAGACGGCAAGCCCTTTCTCATCAAGCTGGGCAAGCTGCGCGGCGTCGAGAGCCAGGGCATGCTGTGCTCGGCGCGCGAACTGAAGCTGAGCGAAGACCACGGCGGTCTGCTTGAACTCGCTGCCGATGCGCCCATCGGCGCCGACGTGCGCGACGTACTCAAGCTCGACGACGCGCTGCTCACGCTCAAGCTCACGCCCAATCTGGCGCACGGCCTGAGTGTTTACGGCGTGGCGCGCGAGCTTGCCGCGCTCACGGGTGCGCCGCTCAAGACCCCGGCCATCGAGCCGGTGGCCACGTCGTTCGCCGACGTGCTGCCTGTCAAGGTCGAGGCGCCTGACCTGTGCGGTCGTTTCTCCGGCCGCATCGTGCGCGGCGTGAACACCAAGGTCGCCACGCCCGCGTGGATGGTCGAGCGCCTCGCGCGCTGCGGCCAACGCAGCGTGACGCCGCTGGTCGACATCTCGAACTACGTGATGTTCGAGTACGGCCAGCCCAGCCACATCTTCGACCTCGACAAGATCCACGGCGGCCTCACGGTGCGCTGGGGCAAGGCGGGCGAACAGCTCAAGCTGCTCAATGGCAACACCATCACCGTCGACGACAAGGTCGGTGTGATCGCCGACGACCGTGAAGTCGAATCGCTCGCCGGCATCATGGGCGGGGACGCCACTTCGGTCTCCGACGACACGCGCAACATCTACGTCGAAGCCGCGTTCTGGTGGCCGGAGGCGGTGCAGGGCCGCTCGCGCCGCTTCAACTTCTCGACCGACGCGGGTCACCGCTACGAGCGCGGTGTCGATCCGAGCCGCACGGTGCAGATCATCGAGCGCATCACGCAGCTGATCATTGAAATCTGCGGCGGCGAGGCTGGTAGGATGGACGACCAGACGCTGCGCGTGCCCGAGGCCGTGCCCGTCACGCTGCGCGTGGCGCGCGCCTCGCGCGTGATCGGCATGCCGCTGACGCAGGCGCAGTGCACCGATGCGCTGAGCCGCCTCGGCTTCGCGATCACCGAAGGCGAAGGCATGCTGACCGTGACCCCGCCGCCGCACCGCTTCGACCTGCTGATCGAAGAAGACCTGATCGAAGAGGTCGCGCGCCTGATCGGCTTCAACAACCTGCCGACCATCGCACCGCTCGCACCCATCACCGCCCGCGTGCGGCCCGAGGCGCAGCGCAGCCGGTTCGCGGTGCGCCGCAGCGTCGCAGCGCTGGGCTATCAGGAAACGATCAACTTCAGTTTCGTCGAAGCGCATTGGGAGCAAGACCTCGCAGGCAATGCCAACCCGATCAAGCTGCTGAACCCCATCGCCAGCCAGATGAGCGTGATGCGCTCGTCGCTGCTCGGCTCGCTGCTGCAGGTGCTCAAGTTCAACCTCGACCGCAAGGCGCCGCGCGTGCGCGTGTTCGAGCTGGGCCGCGTGTTCATGCGCGACGACAGCGTCGTCACCACCGACAGCACCGTGCGCGGCGTGAATCAGCCGATGCGCGTGGCGGGCCTCGCCTGGGGCGATGCCGACGAGGCGCGCTGGGACGGCAAGCCGAACCGTGTCGACTTCTACGACGTCAAGGGCGACGTCGAGGCACTGCTTGCACCGCTCGTGCCGGTCTTCGAAGTGGCTGAGCATCCTGCGCTGCACCCGGGCCGTTCGGCACGTGTGCTGGTCGATGGCAAGGCCATCGGCTTCGTCGGCGAACTGCATCCGCGCTGGCGCCAGAAGTGGGACTTCGCCCAGGCGCCGGTGCTGTTCGAACTCGACCTCGACGTCGTCACTGCACGCCCCGTGCCGGTTGCGCAGCCCGTGCCGAAGCACCAGGCCGTGGAGCGCGACCTCGCCGTCGTCGTGGCCGAAGCCGTCACGCACGATGCACTGGTACAGGCCATTCGCACGGCAACAGCCGCACAGGGTCTGCTGCGCGACGTGACGCTGTTCGACATCTATCGTCCGCAGCCATTGCGCGATGGTGCCGTGGTTGCGCCCGGTGCACTGGCCCAAGGAGAGAAGAGCATGGCGGTTCGCCTGACCTTCCAGAACGACGGCGCCACCTTGACGGACGAGCAGGTCGAACCTGCGGTCCGCGCAATCGTCGAACAATTGGGCGCCACGCTCGGCGGCCGCTTGAGGGGATGACGGGAATGAACGCTGCCGAATTCACGCTCGAGGCTCTCGAAACGCCCGCGCTCACCAAGGCGCATCTGGCCGACCTGCTGTTCGAGCAGATCGGCCTGAACAAGCGTGAGTCCAAGGACATGGTCGAGGCGTTCTTCGAACTCGTGGCCAACAGCCTCATCGAGGGCACGGACGTGAAGATCTCGGGCTTCGGCAACTTCCAGATCCGCGTGAAGGCGCCTCGGCCGGGCCGCAATCCGCGCACCGGCGAGGCGATTCCGATCGGCGAGCGCCGCGTGGCCACGTTCCACGCGAGCGCCAAGCTCAAGGAACAGATTCACGGAAGCATCGACCAGAACGGCGCAGCCGAAGTCGAGTGGAGCTTGGGCGCGGAATAGTGCTTGGTGCTGTGCGCCCGGGTGGAGTAATCTCTAAGGTTTCCCGCGCACAGTCTTGATTTCAATGGAGAAAACGCTCCCACCGATTCCCGTCAAACGCTACTTCACCATCGGTGAGGTCGGCGAGTTGTGTGGCGTCAAGCCGCACGTGCTGCGCTATTGGGAGCAGGAGTTCACGCAGCTGCGGCCGATGAAGCGGCGCGGCAACCGCCGCTACTACCAGCACCACGAGGTGCTGATGATCCGCCGCATCCGCGATCTGCTCTACGACCAGGGCTTCACGATCAGCGGAGCGCGCAACAAGCTGCAGGAACTCGTGCAGGGCGAGCGCGACCGTCGCAAGGCAGGAGAGGTGCCGCTTGAAGGCGTGGAGGCCATCGAGATCGATCAGGAAGAATTCGACGCCGCGGTGGTGCAGGAGTCCGCTGCACCCGCTGCTGCGCAGACGGTCGATCTGTCGCAGTTGTTGCACCTGCGGCGCGAACTCTTTGAAATTCGTGAGCTGTTGACCATCGGACGCTGAATTTCAACCGCTATAATCGAGAGCTTCGGTGTGTGGCGCAGCCTGGTAGCGCACTTGCATGGGGTGCAAGGGGTCGAAGGTTCGAATCCTTTCACACCGACCAATAAAACGTCCAAGGGCGTCCGGTTTCATCCACCGGACGCCCTTTTTCATTGGGGAACTGGGCGAATCGCATCCGCTGGCATACACTGAAATCCGGTGACTGCCAGCGCCAAGTGGGGGTACAAAAGGGGGTACAAACCGCCTGAACCCCCTGGGATGGCGGTTTTGTACCCCCACCCCCATGGATGTACCCCATGCCGTTGACCGATGCCGCATGCCGCAACGCCTCCTGTCCACCTGACCGAAAGCAGGCACGCTACGCCGATGCGGGCGGCCTCTATCTGGAGGTTTCGGCCTCGGGTTCTCGCCGATGGTTCTGGAAGTTCAGGATCGCGGGGGTCGAGAAAAAATTCGCCTTGGGCTCCTATCCCGACGTGAGCCTTGCGGCGGCGAGGAAGGCCCGTGACGCCGCCAAGGCCCAGAAGGCTTCCGGAATCAATCCCATACAGGCGCGCCAGGTCGTCAAGCTCAAGGCGGCCGTGAACACCGGCGATACCTTTCGAGAGACGGCGCTCGAGTGGTTCGACAAGCACCATGAGCGCTGGAGCGGCCACTACGCCACGCGCGAGAAGCGCAACCTGGAAAAGGACCTGTTTCCGTATTTCGCTACTCGTCGCATCAGCGAAATCGAGGCCATCGAGTTGTTGGCGGCCCTGCGCCGTGTCGAGGAGCGTGGCGCTCTCGACGTGGCCGGCCGCGTGCTGATGACGGCACGGGCGGTGTGGCGCTACGCGGTCGCCACCGCGCGGGCGCCGCGCGATATCACGGTGGATCTCAAGGGAGCACTTACGCCCCACAAGACGCGGCACTTCGCGGCGATCACCGATCCGGCCCAGTTGGGGACGCTGATACGTGTCATCCGGGGCTACCAAGGCGGAGCCATCGTGCGCACGGCGCTTCAACTGGCGCCCATGCTTTTTCAACGCCCCAACGAACTTCGGGCCGCAGCCTGGGCCGAGATCGATCTCGACGGCGCGCTCTGGACGGTGCCCGCTGCGCGGATGAAGCGGCGCATCGATGGCAAGCAACATGGTGATCCACACTTGGTGCCTTTGCCCAGGCAGGCTGTGGAACTGCTGCGCAAGCTGCACCCCATTACGGGCCGCAGTACGCTGGTCTTCCCGGGCGAGCGCAGTCATGAGCGGCCGATCTCGGACAACACCCTGCGTGCAGCGCTTCTAACCTTGGGGTACGGCCCGACCGTGCAGACGGTTCATGGCTTTCGGGCGACAGCCAGGACCCTGCTGGCTGAAACGCTGGAGGTCGACCCGTTGGTGATCGAAGCCCAGTTGGCGCACGCCGTCAAGGACGCCAATGGGCGCGCCTACAACCGTACGCAATACCTCAAGCAGCGCACCGTGATGCTCCAGCGGTGGGCGGACTATCTGGATGTGCTGGCTGCCAAAGCGGGTTCTCCGGCGGTTGAGTTGAAAGCTGCCGCATGAGATCGGCCCTAGCCGGGTGTTAGTACGGCCTTCCCGATCCGCCGTAAAGCGCCGCCGACGACCGTTCTTTGTCGAGGGCGTCACGCGTCACCGCTGCGGAAAGCGGCCCTTCACTAATCCGTTCCAAGAGGCGAACATCAGCTTCCTGCGCTGTAGCGAACGGAAAGCCTCGGGCCAGGAGCAAACGTCGACAAGCGACTGCTTTTGGAAGACGTTCACGGCTTCTGATGCGCGTAGGTCGACGCGTCAGCTCGCCGCGAGCCGTCTACCTTGGAAGGTCAAAGTCCATGAGGTATTCGACGGCGGTCAATCCAGCGAAGGCGAACAGCATTCGGTCGAGGTTACCCAGCGTGACGTTGGCTTCTTTGCAGACACCCCTGAGGCAGTCCTCGACAGACAGGTATATCGAGCGACTCGATTGCAGATTTGAGAACTTGCGGTTGTACCCGAGGTGAGTGTTCAGAAGGCCAACCACTCGCTGGTCGAGCGCGATTACGTCGTGCGAAAGTCCCACTGTAATCATGAGGTCAGAGACACTCTTGCGCTTGAATAGAAGCTTCGAGCGCTTGAGCAGCTCTTCACGCGTTGCATCAGGGCCGTCACGCGGAAGACCCTCCAGAAGCACAACACGAGTGCCTCGAACGATGCTTGGGTTGGCGACCGCGGCTGCCAGGCGTCGAGCGGCCTTGTTCCTGAACCGGGTCGCTTTGAACTTCGCGAGTTGATTCTCGATGTACGTACCCTTGTCTCGCTTGGTCGAGAGCGTGCTGAGGGAGAGAGCCGACTCGAACTCGAAACGATTGCCAATGCGATGAAGCTTCTCCATCGGCACGGCCGAGCCCATCACGCAGACTTGCGAGACGATGTGGCTCCAGAGTTCTTCGTCCGAGAGCATCTTCCAACGGCCCAGCGCCGGCGTTTTCGCGTGGGATGCAAGCTTCCCAATGACGTGGAGAAGCTTGCGCTTGGTTTCTGGCTGAATCGTGGTGACTGGCTTGCGGCCGATCATTTCTGTCTTCACATCCTCTCCTTGGCTTCCGCCCGCCTGAGTTTGCAACGAAGCTCGTCGCGGCTGTGGTCGCTCGTCTGCAACGTCTCAGCTGTGCCCAACGAACTTTGAAGGACGAGCCCGACTCTTTTTGGCGTTGAGGCGAGACACGTCGGAGTGTGTGACGGGTCAATGTCGTGACGATTGATTTGGTAGCTTTCGGTCTAGGCGCGACCATCAACCTTCGCCAGCGAACGGCGGCTTCCCGTGCCTCGGGGCGGACCGCGAGGTCTTGGGTGCCACGACAGCTTGCGCGAGGGGCGGCATCGGCCTCTAACTGGCGGGGTCTGAATAACCCGCAGATGTCGGCGTCGCCTCAGTGGCGATGCGCAACAGGTAGTCCTGGTCAATTGTGTGGACCTTCATCACGCCTCGCTTTGACGCGCTCGACTCGTAGTGACAGATGTCGACGACAAAGATGTAAATCGTCTTACCGCCAACGGTCAGGCAGGGTGCAAGTTGCCCGGACACCGCGAAAGGGAAGTCCAGCGTCTCCGGGCAGGTCTTGTAAACAACTAAGTACCCGACTTCCTGGTTGAAGTCCCGTGCATAGGTATGAACTTGGTGCACACCGCTTGCGAGATACGAGATGCCGCGTCGGCCACCATCGAAGACCTTGGCGTCCAGGACCAGCTCAGGTGCCACGAGGTCCGCTTCTCCAGATACAGACTGAGGTTCAACGTGGAAATCGAGCCCCTGATCGAAGAGGTAGGCATAAAGGTGCCTCGCGAGCTTTCTCTCATCTCCAGCTGCCAGCCCCGCAAGCACTTCGCGCTCGAACCACTCTACCTTGCGTTTGTACTTAACCAACAAAGAGAGGACCGCACCCTGTTGGTCGAGTGCGTCGTCGACATACTCATACAACGGTTCAAGGAACATCTCGCGAAACTGGTTGAGCGCCTCGTCGTGCTTCCTCTCGTTTGAGAGAGCATGGCCAATGTTGACTTCTGGGCCTAGATGATTTGCTAGAGGCTGCAGGGCGCAGTGCTGCATGACACGGTAGACGAAGCCGAACTGTTCAGCTTCCGTTGTGAACTCGGCAATCTCGTGATTCCTCGTGATGGCCGCAATCTCGGCGGTGTATGGCGCGGCTTCTGCTTCAAGCTTTGCGAGAATTCCTGCCGTCAATGGCTGGGCTTGCAAGTAGGCCCAAAACTGCACGATCGAACTGTGAAACAGCAGGTAGGAGCATGAGTTGAGGCGCCGGAAGCGCTTCTGTAGCTGGAAGCGGATGCGCTGTAGGTAGGCGGAGTCCATTGTCAAAGCCTGATGGTAATGTTGTTGAGCTTGGCGATTGCGTTTTCGAGTTCTTGCATCACCGTGTGGAACTGCCGCCGGGCTTTGCGGCACTCGTTCATATGGTCATTCAGCTGAATGTTCGCCTTGCAGCCACGGCAAATGAGTACGTCCCGAAGCCGTGCGTCTCGGTAGAAAATCTTCGTAGCGAAGCTGCATTTGGGGCATTCCACCTCAAAATCGAATCGGTCAAGATCAATCACTTCAGGTCCGTATCAGTGGCATCGTCGTGGTCATCGTATGCGATCCGAGCCTCTATTGACCACCGTGCTTCCTGCCGACATGCCCTCCGCTGTGGGGCTTTCTTCGGGGGCACCCCAGTGCGGAGCCAGCCGGCAGCCTTGTGGCAGAGAAGCCAGGTTAGCGGATGTCGCCGATGGGTGGGGAGCACCAGTTCCCTGCGAGGGGAAGCAGTCTCCGGGAGGGGCCTGTCCGCTGGCGTGAAGGATGCGCCCGACGGGTTGCCAAGGGCAGGTTCGCGCCGTCCGGGCGGCTCGGTCCGGTTCATCGAATCAAGTCGTGCGCCCGTTCATGCGCTCCGCGATCCACGATTGCACTGCGCTCTCTGGCCATGCCGCGGTGCGCTGACCGGCTTTCACCGATAGCGGAAAAATCCCCCTGCGCATTTGTTCGTAGATGGCTGACCTGCGCAGGCCGGTGAGGTGCTCGACTTCAGGCAGTCTGAGAAGCCTGTCGGGGGCGCGCTTGATCGTCTGCGCCAGCGGCATCGTTGAGTCGGAGCAGAGGAGCGTGAGCGCCTCCTGCAGCAGACGTGCCGCTTGCCGGGCTCGTTGAGCCGTGAGGTCGGTGGCGACGAACGCGCTCGATTCATGGTTGGTTTGGGCTCGCATGAGCATTGCCTTTCGGTTCTTCCGCAGCGCGTCCAATGCCGTTGCGGGACGTCCGTAGGTTGCCAGGGATGTCCTTCGAGACCGACTCGCTGTAGCGATGCGAGGCGTACCGGAGCGGGGGCGTGCGATTCGAAAAGGGCGCTCAGCACATGGCGAACCTTCGTGCACACTGACCAAAGTGGGTGTTGGGCCGATACCCTTCAGTTTCCTCCCTTCTTCCTTTGCAGCAGGAACGCCTTGCGCTCGGCTCGTGCTTCGGCGACTTGCTTCAGTTCGGCGTAGGACTTTGCGTGGAGAACCGCTCCGCTGGGGTTCTTCACGTTCGGGTTCACGACCACGGCGAAGTAGGTGGGCGGCGATTTGGGCCCTGCATTGCGAAAGATCTGCACCCGCATGCCGCTGTGCACATACTCTTCGACGACCTGGTCACGGTCCGAGGGTTCTGAGTGCGGTATCTGTGCCTTCACATGACGTGCACCATCTTCCGCGGCGATCGGGTAGACGTGCAGCTCCAAAACCCGGGCGTTCAACCCCACCTGAATTGCCGATCGCAGTGCGGCCTTGGTGGCCTCCGCGCCCTGGTCCGCGAGCGGGTTCATCTCGATGAGAATGTGCGCAAGGACTCGGTGGTTTTCGGTCATGTTGGGTTCCGATCGTTTCTGCGAAGGTTGGGGTGATGTGGTCTGGGGCGCGCCTCATTCCGGCCACCAAAGCGGCCGTGCCGGCTGCATCGCTTCGGCACGCAACGCGTCGGCCAACTCATGCACGGGGTCCTTGAGACTGCTTCGCAGAAGGGCGATCCATGTGCGCAGTGCGTCATCCTCGGGTTGATCGCTGGCGATCCCCTCCAGGCGCGACAGCACATTCAGGGCACTGTGATAGGCCGTCAGGGATTGGCCGACCGCGACGGCGCGAGGCAGTTGATTCGCCCGCGCCTCGCGGCGCTGGGCACGCGCCTGCTCTGCGGCCATCGCGATGTTGTGTGCCTGGGCTGCTTCCCGCTCCTGCTTTCGTCGGATGGCGGCTTCTTCGGCCAGCAGCTTGGACCTGAGCGCTTCGGCTTCCGGGAATGCGATCAGGGCGCGTGTGATCTCCGGGAGTTGCTGCTCCAGTTGTTCGCGGCTGCCTGTCCACTGGCGGGCGATGACGTGCCAGTCTCTCTCCAGCTTCAGCTTGTAGCCATCGAGGGCCCTGTACTCATCCCGATGAAGGAGGAAATCTTGGCGCTTGGGTTGCGCGATCTTCTCCACCTGTTCGGAGAAGTTCAGCCTGATGGCGCCGCCCGCGCGCCGGATCTCAACCGTGTTCGATGTGTCTCCCCGGCCAGCGACGACCTGACAGCCTCCTGCGATCAGTCCACGGATGAGCGCTTCGTGGAAACGGAGAATCCAGTCGATGTGGGTCAAGGTCGCGGTGATGCGCAGGCAGCCGCTGCCGGAGGTGTATCGGCCCGAGGACATCCTGTGGCTCGACATGGCGCCGAAGAAGGGCTTGCGCAGCCGTCTGGCTCCTTCCGCCTCCACTGCCAACTTCGCCTCATCGCGCTCGATGGATTGGAAGAAGCGAGTGGTCTTCGCCACCAGTGCGTGGCAGTGGTCGAGTGAGGGCGGTACATCGATGGGCTGCAGCGCAACGGCGTCCTTGGCCCGGGAAAACGCCTGCTGGACCTGCTGAATCCTCGTGGCGTCGGAGGAGCGGGCCGCCGTGGTGTCTTTCTCCGGCAGGTGGATTTCGTGATCGACGTCGGAAGGCGGCAGCGGGGCCTGCACACAGATCTTGCCGGCCGCGAGACGGGTCCAATAGCCAACTGGTGGAACAGGGATGTTGTATCGGCGGCAGAGCTTGGAGAGTCCGACATCGGACAGGCCGAGATTCGGCCCCAGATGGCGAAGCGGTGTCTGCCAGACCAAGGCATACAGTTCGGATCGTTTCACGCACATCTCCATCGTCAGATAAAACGAAGGCTCCCGGCCAAACCGATGAGCGTCGCCGAGCCGTCGCTGGCGGGTGGGCTGTTGACGCAGACGCTCAAGAGCACACTGGCGCTGGCGGAGCTGCCGGCGCTTGATCACCCGACCATGGCCGGGGGCGAAGATCCTGTTGTTTGTGGAACTCGGGCTGCCCTTATTCGCGAAGGCCCCACTCTCCGGCGGGACGCCCGGCCAGTTTCGGCTTCGACCTTCGCGTGGCGAACGGCATAGTCGAGCAGGTCTACCACCTGCTGGGGTCGCTCACGCCGGCCATGGGCGTGGAAGGCCACGAGGTAGAAACAGGCCGCCAATATCAATGGCATCCACAGGTACATGTTGCTGTCGTACTTGAGCAATGTCGACGCCGCCATGGCTGACGCCGTCAATGCGGGGAACAGGCCGAGCTTTCGCAAGTCGCCTGTGAGCAGGCCGACCCGCCCATCGAAGATGTCCCATCGGTGGCGGTACTGCAGCAGCGCATATTCCAGCGTCGCCTTGTCGTAGCTGCCGAACTGGGTCAGAAAGTCTGCATCGGCCTGAATGTCGAGCTTGATGCGCGCGAGCAGCCCGGGAAACCGTTGCCTGCGATGACGCCAGAGCAGATGCCCCACATTGAAGGTGGCGGTCAGCAGATAAGCCAGTCCAAACAGGAGCATGACGGTATAGAGCGGGGAGACGCTGGCAGCGAGCTTTTGCGAAGGCCATGCGTGCCGCCCCCATGCGGCACTCAGCAGTAGTGCCATGGTGGCCAAGTAGCCGCAGAGGATCGCCTTTTCCAGGCGACGCATTTGCGCAGAGGGCTGAAACGCGCTGTCTTCGCGCTGAACCAGCGTCATTTCCTGCAGCAACGAGAACAGTGGATCGAGAGAGTCGGGCTTGAGCATCGATTTTGAGTGGGCGAATCAGTTCGTCGAAATATCCGGCGAATGTCATTCTGGCTGACGCAGGGCGTCTCCGGCCGTGGCGGTGATGGCCGGCCGCGCTGTCGTGCATGCGCATCGAGCCACCCCTGGCGTCTCGCCCCTCTGGGCTTCCATCGTTCCCTCGCGCCGCTCGGCTGACGCCTTCGGCCCGGTTCGCTGATCCGGGCCTGCGCGCTTCGCTTGCGTGGGGTCTGCGACGAAGGCGGCCATTGCCTGTCCAGCCATCTTTCCTTCCCTCATCACCTTGTCCGCGACCGTAGCGCGCGCCGGGTCGCCGTCAAGGCGCGCCAGGCCGTGTCCTCGCCTTCGGTTGCGGGCCGCACCACCCCTGGCGCTTCTTCCTTGACGGCGACCCGGCACGCGCTCCTGTGGCCGCGGGCGATGAACTCAGGAAAGACGGTGGCAACGAGGCCAACCGGGTTCTTCGTGCCGACCCCACCGGAAGACCCGAAGAGGGCTCCGAATCTAGGAATCCGGTGAGGCTGTTTTCAACAGCCAACTTCGTCAGGAGAAATCATCATGCAACTTGCATCCCGTTTCGCGAACCACTCGCCGGTGCTGCGCTCGGAAAATCCCTTGTCGGATGCCCGATCGAGCTTGCCAAGGAGACCGGCAAGGCCTGGATTGGAGCCAGCGGACGCGACCGCGCTTCCACTACGTTGTCGAGATGAAGCCCGAGCCCGGCTGGGGTCTCGAACTGTTGCGCTGGTACGACCGGGGGCACCTGCCCGCGCTGGCTGCGGCGCGGGGCTGCATACGCGCCCAGCGCTTCTGGAACAACGATGACGACCTGGAGCGATCGCGTGCGGCCTTATTTCATGAAGCCCGTGCGCACCATGTTTGCGCTGGTGGCCTCCGCAGGGCCGTAGCTACGGCGCGGCGGATCAATCCAGCGCGAACTGGCGCTGTTCCTTCGGCGCAATGCCGGCCTGACGCACGACTTCGCGCCAGCGCGCCAGGTCCGACTTCATCCGCAGCGCGAGTGCGTCGGGGCTGCCGGGCTCGACCAGCGCGCCTTGGCTCTCGAAGCGCCGGACGACGTCCGGATCGGCCAGCACCTCGTTCAGCGCCTGATTGAGGTGCGAGACGACCGCGGCGGGCGTGCCCGCCGGCGCAAACAGTCCATACCATTGGACGACATCCACCCCAGTGACACCCAGCTCCGAAAGTGTCGGCACGTCCGGCAGGGCGGCGAGGCGTTTCGAGCCCGCCACGGCCAGGGCCCACAACTGGGCTGCGCGGATGAACGGATAGGCCGTGAACAGGCTCGGGAACATGATCTGCGAGCGGCCTTGCACCGTCTCCGCGATCGCAGGCGCGGCACCCTCGCAGGTCGTGCTGGCCATCGAAGTGCCGCTGCTGAGCTGAAAGAGCTCGGCCGCGAAATGCGGCGGCGTGCCGTCACCGGCGGAGGCGTAGCTTAGGCTGCGGGGTGTCGTCTTCAGCCGCTCGATCAGTTGCTGCACTTGCGGTATGCCCGCGTCCGGATGGGCGACCATCAGGGTCGAGGAAGAGCCCACGAGCCCTACCGGCTCGAAATCGGCGGCCGGATCGTAGGCCAGCTTCTGCAGCGCGGGGTTCATCGCGTGGGTGCCGACATAGCCGAACATCAGCGTGTGGCCGTCCGGCGTTGCCCTGGCCACGTACTCGCTCGCGATGGCACCGTTGGCTCCGGCGCGGTTGTCGACCAGGATCTCCTGGCCGAGCAGCGGCCCGAGCTTCGCCGCGATGATGCGGGCCATCGTGTCGTTGCCGCCGCCTGCGCGCGTGGGCACGATGATCGTCAGCGCCTTGTGCGGGAACCGGGAAGTGCTCGCGGCCTGCGGCTGCGGCCGCGAGAACACGTAGTCGGGCAGGTACATCTCGCCCTGCATGATCTTGCGCGCCGTGCGCAGGAGCGCGGCGTGATCCACCGCGGCGGTGTCGCCGGTGCCCTTGAGCTCGACCTCGATGTCGATCTGCCCCGCGGGATGCAGCACGACCAGCCTGTGGGTTCCGGCGGCGCGCGCGACGCCGCTGGCGACCGTTCCCGGCAGCGCGAAGGCGCTCGCCACGCCGATGGCGCCCGTCACCGCATGCGAGGCGTGGCACTTGCGCGGCGTGAAGTAGCGCGAGGTGATGCTGTCGTCCGTATCGCCCGCGCTCACGAGCACCGGCTTTGGCACGACGCTGTCAGACACGTCGCCCAGGCCCATCCTGCGGCCCGCCTCCAGTCGCAGCGTCTCGAGGCGCTCGAGCAGTCCGATGTTGGCGTCGAGCGCGGCGGGCTTCTCGCGCCCGGTGAGGCCCAGGTCGCTGGCGCGCACGATCATCAACGGCATGGCGGCGTCGATGCAGGTCACCTCCACGCCGTCGATCGTGTCGATGCGCCTGCCGGTCGGGAAAACCTGGCCCGTGACCGCGCCCCAGGCGTCCAGGAAGTTCAGCAGGATCGGCGCCGCCGTGCCCGCCACCCCGTCGATGCGCGCATCGCCTTCGTACGTCACGCGACCGCCAGGGGTGTGCACCGTCACGTCGATGCGCGAGCCGGTGTTGACGTTGTGCACGCGAACGAGGGTGGTGCCGTTCCTGGCCGGCACCAGGCCCTGCTCGATCGCGAAAGGCGCGACGCCCGATAGCATGTTGCCGCAGTTCGGCCGCGTGTCCACTGAGCGATGCCCGACGCCCACCTGCGCGAACAGGTAGTCGACGTCGCACTCAGGCCGCGACGAACGCGAGACGATGGCCACCTTGCTGTTCAGGGTGCTTCCGCCGCCCACGCCGTCGAGCTGGAGCGGGTCGGAGGCGCCTATCGCGCCGATGAGCGCCTGGTCGCGCGCCTCGTCGCCGTCCGGCAGCCATTCGCGCAGGAAGAACGGCCCGCGCGAGGTGCCGGCGCGCATCAGCACGCAGGGAATCGATCTGTTCATGTTCAGTCCGCGCTCAATCCGCGCTGATCCTGGCGGCCTGGACCACCTTCTTCCACTTGACCTGCTCCTGCGCCACGTAGGCGCGCATCTGCTCGGGGGTCATGGTCGAGACCTCGGCGCCGTGATCCTCCAGCCGCTTGATCACGCTCTTGTCTGCGAGCACTTCGTTGAGCACCTTGTTGAGCTGCGCGACGATGGGTGCGGGCGTTTTCGCCGGCGCGAAGATGCCGTACCACTGCGAGACGTCGACATCCGCGATGCCCTGCTCCTGCAGCGTGGGAACGTCGGGCATGAGCGCTGAGCGCTTCGTGCCGGCCACGCCCAGGGCTTTGAGCTTGCCGGCCTTGACGTAGGGCACCGCCGTGAAGAGGCTCGGGAACATCACCTGGGTCTGTCCGGCGAGGGTGTCGGTGATGGCCGGTGCCGAGCCCTTGTAGGGCACGTGCAGCATGCTGGTGCCGGTCGAGAGTTTGAACATCTCGGCCGCGAAGTGCGGCGCGGTGCCGTTGCCGGCCGAGGCGTAGCTCGTCTTGTCCGGCGCGGTCTTGAGCAGGGCCACGAGTTCCTTCGCGCTGGCCGCCTTGACCGAGGGGTTGACCACCATCACCGTGGCCGATGAGCCCAGCATGCCGACCGGCTCGAAGTCCTTGACCGGGTCGTAGCGCAGCTTCTGCAGCGCCGGGTTCATCGCATGCGTCGCGATGTAGCCGAGCATGAGCGTGTAGCCGTCGGGCGCCGCGCGCATCACGTACTCGCTGGCAATGGCCCCGTTGGCGCCCGCCTTGTTGTCGACGATGACAGGCTGCTTGAGGATGGCCGACATGGCCTGGCCGACGACGCGCGCCATGGCGTCGTTGGCGCCGCCCGCGGCGGTCGGCACGATCAGCGTGATCTGCTTTTCAGGAAAGGCGGCGGCCGCGCTTGCGCAGGTCAGGCATGCCCCCAGCGCGACGGCGCCGAGGAAGCGAATTTTCTGCATCTTCAATTTGTCTGCTCCGGTGGATTTTTGAAAGCTCGGGAGGCTCTTGCGTGGCCCTGGTGCGCATGTTCTTCCGACGCCTGAGTTCTGTAAATTGCATGTTTAGGATCGATTGATGCACACTGTCTATCAATCAGATCGAGTCGGAGCACTGCCATGGCCATCAACTTCAATCTCAACGACCTGCAGGCGTTCCGCGCGGTGGCGGAACTCAACAGCTTTCGCAAGGCCGCCGAGGCGCTGCACGTCTCGCAGCCTGCGTTCAGCCGCCGCATCGAGAAGCTGGAGGAGGCGCTCGGCGTGAAGCTGCTCGACCGCACCACCCGTCGCGTGAACCTGACCTCCGTGGGGCGCGAATTCGACCGCAAGGTGCAGCAGCTGCTGGACGACCTCGATCACACGCTGCTGGGCATCCGCGGTGTCGCGGCCACGCGCATGGGCGAGGTGAAGATCGCCTGCGTGCCGTCGACGGTCTACTACTTCCTGTCGCAGGTGATCTCGCGCTACCACGAGCGCTACCCGAAGATCCGGGTCAAGGTCCTCGACGCGAGCGCGAACGAGGTGCTGGCGACCGTCTCCAGCGGGGAGGCCGACTTCGGGCTCAACTTCGTGGGCGGGCAGGAGCCGGATATCGAATTCAAGCCGCTGCTGGAGGAGCGCTTCGTCGCGGCCTGCAGGCGCGACCATCCGATCGCCAGGAAGCGCCGCGTGAGCTGGACCGAGCTGGCGCAGTACGACTACATCTCGGTGAGCAAGGCGTCCGGCAATCGCCTTCTGCTGGACCAGGCGCTCTCGGAGGTGGCCGGTCGCCCGCAGAGCATCTACGAGACCCAGCATGTCACGACGATGCTCGGCCTCGTCGAGGCGGGTCTCGGGGTCGCGGCGGTCCCCTCGATCGCCATGCCTGACGCGGACCATCCGCTGCTGGTGAGCGTTCCGCTCCACGACCCCACCATCACCCGGACGATCGGCCTCATCCGGCGCAAGGGCCGAAGCCTCTCCCCGGCCGCGCAGCAGCTCTACGCCTTCTTCTCCGAGATGAAGACCAAGCCTGGCAAGCCCGCAGGCCGCCGTGCGGCGAACGAAGCGACCGGGGTCAGGCGCGCCTGAGGCCTGCCCGCCGTCCACCGCTCGATGCGTCGATCAGTGCTCGGTCAGGGCGTCGGGCCGGCGTGCCCCAGCGGCGCGGCGAAGTCCTTTGGGCCTTCTTCGAGCTCGTGCTCGGTCCTGGCGTAGTTCGCGGCCAACTCGCGCTGCAGCACCTCCCGGTCGCAGGCCTTTTCCCAGATGGAGACGACGATGCACGCCACCGCGTTGCTGATGGTGCTGGTGAGTGCGCGTGCCTCGGACATGAAGCGGTCGATCCCCACGATCAGCGCGACGCCGGCTACGGGCAGGTCGGGCATGACGGTGAGCGTGGCCACCAGCGCGACGAAGCCGCTGCCCGTCACGCCCGCCGCGCCCTTGGAGGTGAGCAGCATGATGCCCAGCATCGAGCCGATCTGGAGCCACGACAGGTGGATGTCGCAGGCCTGGGCGATGAACATCGACGCCAGCGTCAGGTAGATGGCCGTGCCGTCCAGGTTGAACGAATAACCGGTCGGCAGCACCAGCCCGACCACGCCCTTCTTGCAGCCGAGCCGTTCGAGCTTCTGCAGGAGCCGCGGAAGCACCGGCTCGCTGGACGAGGTGCCCAGCACCACCAGCAGTTCCTCCCTGATGTAGCGCAGCAGCTGCCAGAGCTTGAATCCGTGCAGGCGCGCGAGTGCGCCGAGGATCACGACGACGAAGAAGATGCAGGCGACGTAGAAGGTTCCGATCAGCAGGCCGAGCGATCCGATGGACTTGATGCCGTAGCGGCCCACCGTGAAGGCCATCGCTCCGAAGGCGCCGATCGGCGCGAGCCGCATGATGATGCCGAAGGCTGCGAAGAGCATGTGGGAGAAGCCGTCGATGCCGTCGAGCACGGGCTTGGCGGAGCTTCCTATGCGGGTGAGCCCGAAGCCGCAGAGCACCGCCAGAAGCAGCACCGGCAGCACCTCGCCCTCGGCGAACGCGCCGACGAAGGCGTTGGGGATGATGTGCATCACGAAGTCGGTGAACCCGTGGATGTGGACCTGGTTCGCGAAGCGCGTGGCGACCGACGCATCGAGGTTCCTCGGGTCGATGTGCATCCCGGCGCCCGGCTGCAGCAGGAACACGGTGACCAGGCCGGTGAGGAGCGCCAGGACCGTCAGCGCGTAGAAGAGCCCCATCGCCTTGAGCAGGGTCTTGCCGATTTCCTTGGAGTCGCCCAGCGAGGTGATGCCGCTCACGATGGTGCAGAACACCACCGGCGCGATCATCATCTTGACCAGCTTGACGAAGCCGTCGCCCAGCGGCTTGAGTGCGGCGCCGAACTCGGGCCAGTAGTGGCCCACCGCGATGCCGAGGATCAGGCCCGCGAGAACCTGCACATAGAGAAGTTTCGATAGCTTGCGGATGTTCATGACCTTGTCTCCGGGGTGGGGGCGCACGAATGCATGCCGGTCTGCGCCGGCTCCGTCTGCTGCGGTGAAGAAGGCGAGGGCGGCGCTCAGCCGCGCGCGGCCAGCACGCGGTCGACCATGACGCCGGCCTGGCCGAGGTGGTTGGCCGGCTCGCACATGGCCTCGAGCTGCGCGCGCGTCACGTGCCTGCCGATCTCGGTGTGCGCGGCAAGGATCTCGATCAGTGGCCGGTTCTCGGCGATCGCCTGGCGGCACAGGTCGTACACCAGGTCGTGCGCGTACTCGCGGCCGATGTAGGGACCCAGGCCCATCATCACGGCCTCGGACATCACCAGGCCGTTGGTGATGTCGATGTTGGCGCGCATGCGGGTGGCGTCCACCTCCAGGCCCTTCAGGATGAACCTGGTCTGCTTCAGGGCGCCCGACATCAGGCAGAAGATCTCGGGCAGCGACACCCACTCGATCTCCCAGGGGCCGGTGGAACGCTCGTGGTCCGCTACCATCGCGTCCATCAGGGCGGCGGCGTGCTGGCGGGCCACCGAGATGTTGGCGTGGATGTAGAGGCAGGAGATCGGGTTGCGCTTCTGCGGCATGGTCGACGACGAGCCGCGGCCCGGCGCGAAGGGCTCGAACACCTCGGCCACTTCGGTCTGCATCATCAGCTTGACGTCCATCGCGATCTTGCCGAGCGAGCCGCCGACCAACCCAAGGAACGCGCCGACCTCCGCGATGGTGTCGCGCACCGTGTGCCAGGAGATCAGCGGCTGGGCGAGCCCCAGTTCCTTCATCAGCCCCGCCTGAGTTTCCATCGCGCCCTTCTCCAGCGAGGAGAGCGTGCCCGATGCGCCGCCGAATTCGCCCATCAGCACGCGCGGCTTGAGTTGTTGCAGGCGCTCGCGGTGGCGGTCGATGCCGGCCAGGATGCTGGCCATCTTGTAGCCGAAGGTGATGGGCGTGGCCTGCTGCAGGTTCGAGCGGCCGATGATCGGCGTGTCGCGGTACTTGCGTGCCAGGGCCGCGAGCGCTTCGCCGATCTCGTCGAGGTCCTGCTCGACGAGGGCGAGCCCTTCGCGCATCTGCAGCACCGCGGCCGTGTCGGTGATGTCCTGCGTGGTCGCGCCCCAGTGGCAGTACTCGCCGAGCTTGTCCCTGCAGTTGGCGTTGATCTGGTTGACGACCGCGATGATGGGGTAGCCGATCTGCTCGGTCTTGGCCTTCAGCTTGACCCAGTCGATCTGCGACAGGTTGCAGTTCCTGACGATCTCGTCGGCCGCTTCCTTGGGAATGATGCCGAGCTCGCCCTGGACCTTGGCAAGGGCGCGCTCGATGTCGAGGTACTTCGCGGTCCGGTTCTCGTCGGACCAGACTTCGCGCATGCGCGCGTCGCTGAACATGTCGCCGAATATCCGCGAATCGATGATGGTGGAAGCCATGGTGCTTTGTCTCCTTCTGCGATGGAGGTGGATGAATGAAATCAGTCGCGGGCCAGCGCCAGCGTGCGTTGCGCCTGCAGCACCACGGGCCGGTCGACCATGCGGCCGTCCAGCCGCGCGGCCCCCGGCGACGCGGCATCGGCGGCCAGCACGCGCCGCGCCCAGTCCAGCGCCTGCGCGCTCGGCTGCAGGGCCGCGTGGATCGGCTGCACCTGGCGCGGATGGATGCACAGCTTGGCGCCGAAGCCCGTCTGCCGCGCTTCGGCAAGATCCGACAGGAGGCGAGTCTCGTCGTCCAGCTGTGGCGTGACACCCGACACCGGCGCGGGCAGGCTCGCCACGCGAGAGGCGATGGCGATGCGGCTGGCCGCGTAGGCGAGGCCGCGCGCGTCCGTCGCGATGTCCATGTCGAGGTCGAGCGCGAAGTCGAGCGTGCCGAACACCAGGCGTTGCACGCCGGCGGCCGCGATGGATTCCACCTGCGCCACGCCCTGGGCACTCTCGACGAGGGCGAGGACGGCCGCGCCGGGCAGCGCGGCACGCACGCGGGCGATCTGCGCGGCCGATTCGGCCTTGGGCAAGAGCACCTCGGCCGCTGCCGCGTCGCCCAGCGCGGCGAGGTCGGCAGCGAACCACGGCGAGCCGGCGTCGTTGATGCGCACCACGGTGCGCGACCTGTCGGCAGGGCTCACACCCTGCAGCCACGCCACGACGATGGCGCGCGCATCGGCCTTGTCGGCAGGGGCGACGGCGTCCTCGAGATCGAGCACGATCCGGTCGGCACCGCTGGCCAGCGCCTTGCCGAAGCGGTCCGGATGCGTGCCGGGCACGAAGAGGTAGGTGCGGGCGGAATGCCTATGTTCACCAGACATGGCGCGGCCTTCAGACGGCGTTCGACGCGCGCAGCGCGGCGATCTCGGCATCGCCGTAGCCAAGTTCCGCGAGGATCGCTTCGGTGTGCTCGCCGAGCGCGGGCACCGGGTCCATGCGCGGACCGGTGTCCCAGGTGCCGGGCGGCAGCATCGCGGGCACGGGGCCCTTCGCCGTCGCCACTTCGCTCCAGCGGCCGCGCGCCTGCAGCTGTGGATGGGCCCAGACCTCCTTCATCGTGTTGACCTGGGCGTTGGCGATCTGCGCGAGTTCCAGCCGCTCGACCACCTGCCTGCCGCTGAGCGAGGCGAAAGCCTCGACGATGATCTCGCGCAGTGCGGCCCTTTGCGCCACGCGCTTGAAGTTGGCGGTGAACCGCGGGTCTTTCGCGAGCTCGGGCTGTTGCAGCACCTTGTCGCAGAAGCTGGCCCACTCGCGCTCGTTTTGCAGGCCCAGCATCACGGTGGTGCCGTCGCCGGCCGGGAATGGGCCGTACGGGTAGATCGTCGCGTGGCTGGCGCCGGTGCGCGGCGGCGGCTCCGCGCCTTCGAAGGCGTAGTAGAGCGGGTAGCTGTTCCACTCCGCCAGCGACTCCAGCATCGAGATGTCGATGCGCTGGCCCCTGCCGGTCTGGCCGCGCTGCAGCAGCGCGGCGAGGATGTTGCTGTAGGCGTACATGCCCGCGGCGATGTCCGCGATCGAGGGCCCCGCCTTGCAGGGCTCCTCCGGCGTGCCGGTGACCGAGACGAAGCCGGCTTCGCTCTGGATCAGCAGGTCGTAGGCCTTCTTGTCGCGGTACGGCCCGGGGCGCTCGGGATCGTCGCCGTAGCCGGAGATGTCGCACATGATGAGTCCTGGCTTGGCGCGCGAGAGCCGGTCGAAGCCCAGGCCCAGGCGCGCAGCCGCGCCGGGTGCCAGGTTCTGCACGACCACGTCGGCCTTTTCCATGACCAGGCGCTCGAGCACGCGGGCGGCCTCGGGATGCTTCACGTCGAGCGTGAGGCTCTCCTTGGAGCGGTTGGTCCAGACGAAATGCGACGCCAGGCCGCGGACCCGCTCGTCGTAGCCGCGGGCGAAGTCGCCCGAGCCGGGACGCTCGATCTTGATGACGCGTGCGCCGAGATCGGCGAGCTGGCGGGTGGCGAAGGGAGCCGCGATCGCGTGCTCCAGCGTGACGACGGTGATGCCCTTGAGTGGCTGCATGGCGTGTTTCCTTCTGCGTTGCGAAACGAGTCAGCGCAGGACGGCGGTGGCGTCCATCGTCAGCCAGCCCTCGTGGTCCGAGGCCCAGAGCCGGATGGTCTTGCCGTCGGCCTGCGGCTGGCCGCTGACGTGGAAGGCGTTGAGGTCGAAGGTGGGCCGCACGGCCTTGAAGCGGAAGCTCGCCACGTCTGCATCAGGCAACTGGCGGCGCAGCAGGTCCATCAGCAGCGTGGCGATCAGCGGACCGTGCACGATCAGGCCCGGATAGCCCTCGACCTGCGTGACGTACTGGCGGTCGTAGTGGATGCGGTGGCCGTTGAAGGTCAGTGCCGAATAGCGGAACAGCAGTACGTCGTCGGGAACGATCTGCCGGCGCCACGCGGCCTCTGTCGGCGCCGCCTGCGGGGGCGGGGGTACGTCGTGCGGGCCCTGGGCCTCGCGATAGACGATGTCGTGGAACTCGACTAGCGCCGGCGCAGCCTCGCCATTGCAGCGGATCTCGTGCCGTACCTTGACGAACACGAGCTTGCCGGTGCGGCCTTCCTTCAGCGTGACGTCGTCGATGGTCGAGGTTCGCGTGACCTGGTCGCCCACGCGGATCGGCGCGCGGAACTCGAACTGGCTGCCGGCCCACATGCGGCGGGGCAGCGGCACCGGCGGCAGGAACCCGCCGCGCTTGGCGTGGCCGTCGGCGCCGATCTCGCTTTGGCGGTGCATGGGCAGGAAGTAGAGCCAGTGCCACAGAGGCGGAAGCGCCGTGCCGGTCGGCATCGGCGCGGCCGGGTGGTCGAGCGTCGCCGTCAAGGCCGCCACGGGCGTGGGATGGATGGTGTCCTCGAGGCGCTCGCTGCGCCCGACCCATGACTGCAACTGATCCGAATGTACGTCCACTCTCGTGTCTCCTTGGTTTGCTGCACCCAGCGGCAGCAGGACTAGACGGGAGTGTGCGGCGCATCGAACGCCAAGTGAATTGCATTATTTGAGGATATTGATGCAATTCATGGAACAAAGAAACGGGCTGTCAATGCCTCGCGCACTCCTTCTTCGCAAGTGCGATGAAGTTCAATGAATACGGTATTGGACCGCGTGACGGCGTATTCCTGCAGTCCATCGCCACTCGACCAGCCCGCCGCCAAGAGGCGGGCCCCACCTGAAGACGTATTCATGAAGCCCTGGGTTTCCAAGCTCCTTGCATTGCTGCGACCTGCCGTGATGCCGGCATCGGTATCCGGAGATGCGTCGGAGCCGGCGCCCGCGCTGCAGTCGCTGCCCGGCGAGCGCGTCGGCATCTCGGGAACTGAACCGTTTTTGTCCGCACCCCCATCAGCACGAGGAGGCCTCTCCGGGACACCCAGTGATGTCGCGAACGATCGCCGACATCGCTCACCGCTTGACGAGGTCGTGCAGCGCACAGCGACTTGCCCGGACAAGTTCGGCACTGCGAATCTGCAGGGTCGAATCATTCCGCCCCGTGCCGCAATAGATCGTTTCCATTGCATCGAGGCCATCGTGCGCCGCATCAACGGAACCACCACGACCGTCCCGCTCATCATCCGTCTCGACACTGGAGAGGACGTGGACTACTGGCTTCACGGCGGCATCCTGCCGCTGGTGTGGCGTGACTATGTGTCCGGCAAGTCCGAAGAGCATGTGTCTCATTTGGCGAAACGGCTGCAGCCGGAAATCGGAGGACCCCAGCACGAGTTGCCCGACGCCATGCCGGGCAGTGACGTGCCCAGTGCAAGCCAAGGCGCAACTCTGGGCTGACCTGGCAGGAAGGCCTTCTGCCCTTCCTTTCCCTCTCTCTCGAAGCAAGCCCGCTGACCTCTTGTGCGTGACGGCCATGTTGCCGCTGCACCGGCGCCTGGGTATCAATCCACCGCACGCGCAGCGCATCGACTGGAAGCCAGAACGCATGGAGGCCGCTCCGATTGGCGACATTTCCATTCTGTGAGACAGATGTGCGGCGACTGGTTACAGCGGACTCTCGTCGCTCAGATGTACAGCAATCATCGTGGCTCGGGGAGCTTCATGGGACCGGCTGATGGCCCGCTTCACTTCAGCCCGGGCACGGCAAACAGTTCGGTCGCCCAATCAGAGAACGCTCGCATCGCCGGCGAAAGAAAAGTGTGATGGGGGTACAGAAGCGATACCGGCACAGACTCGGGCCGCATGCCTGCCAGCACCTCGACCAGATCTCCTGACTGCAGATGGTCCGCCACAAGAATTTCGGGTAGCTGGATCAAGCCGAGGCCCGCGAGGCCAAGCTTTATGTACAGCGCAGTCTCGTTGACCGCCACAGTACCGGGGACTGGGACGTCGAAGATCACTCCCTCATCGATGAAATGCAACTCGCTGCCCCTTCGAGTCGTGCTGGAGAAGTAATGGACCGCTCGGTGTCGTTGCAAGTCTCCCAGCACTTCCGGGATGCCGTTGTCTTCCAGATAGGAAGGAGCCGCGCACGTGATCCAGCGCAGATTGCCTAAGCGTCGAGCGACCAAAGCCGAGTCATTGAGGCTGCCGGTGCGGATTACGCAGTCAACACCTTCCTGGATCAAGTCCACTTGGCGATCATTGACACCGATAGCCAGGTAAATATCCGGGTACTGTCGCCGGAATTGACCCAACTGCGGCAGGATCAAGGCATGTGCAATGCCGCCCGGCACATCTACGCGCAGTCGCCCTTGCGGGCGCTCGTCATGGCGCAAACTGGATTCGGTGTCCTCGATCAGCTCAAGAATTTCGCGACAGCGAGAGAAGTATCGCTCGCCTTCTGGTGTCAGGCTGAGGCTTCTGGTGGAGCGGTTCAGAAGGCGCGTCTGCAGATGTCTTTCAAGCCTCTTGATGAGGCTTGTGACGGACGATGGCGGCAAGCCCAGGGTTTCCGCTGCGCGCACAAAACTCCCGCTTTCGACCACGCGAAGGAAAACCTGCATTGCTTGTACGCGATCCATATCTTGTCCCAATAGCGGTAAAGCAAGCGACGTCATAACCCATTGTTCGGGTTTCCTGAATGATGAAAACCTCCCGGGCTCCTTTTTCTGCGCTGCTGCACTCCTTAAAGTGCGTCCACATGATGCCTACGGCCAAATCAACGATGTCTGATCGAGGCCCGCAACTTCTGATGCCACTGAGCCATACGATGAACCAAACCGATCCTAACTCGACCTCTCAAAACATCCTGGTGCTCGGCGCCGGCGAACTCGGCATCCCGGTGCTGCGCAACCTTGCGAAACGGGCGAAAGCCGTGAACGGTGCGAAGATCAGCGTGCTGCTACGTGCAAGCGCCGTGGAGTCCAGTGCACCGGACAAGCAGCAAGCTATCGCGGAACTCAAAGGTCTCGGAATCGAGATCGTCATCGGCGATCTTGTGAAGAGCTCCATCGACGAGCTCGCCGTCGTGTTCGCGCGATATGACACAGTCATCGGTTGCGCGGGCTATGCAGCCGGAATCGACACGCCGATGAAGTTGGCGCGGGCTGCCTTGCAGGCGCGAATTCCAAGGTACTTCCCATGGCAGTTCGGAGTCGATTTCGATGTGATCGGTCGCGGCAGCCCGCAGGACATCTTCGATGCACAACTGGACGTGCGCGAGTTGCTGCGCAGCCAGCACCAGACCGAGTGGGTCATCATCTCTACAGGCATGTTCATGAGCTACCTGTTCGAGCCGGAATTTGGCGTGGTCGACCTGCAGAACGACGCGGTCCACGCGATCGGCAGCCTCGACACGGCCGTGACGCTGACCACTCCCGATGATATCGGAGCGCTGACTGCAGAGATCGTCTTCACCACGCCCCGTATCCGGAACGAGATTGTGTTTCTGGCAGGCGACACCGTGACTTACGGTGAGGTCGCCGACAAGCTGCAGGCGGGCCTCGGCCGCCCCTTCAGCCGTTCGGAATGGAGCGAACAGTATCTGCTGGACGAACTGGCGCGTGACCCGACCAACATGATGCGCAAGTACCGTGCGGCCTTTGCTCAAGGGCGCGGTGTTGCATGGGACAAGCGCGGGACCTTCAATCAACAGCGCGGCATTCCGGTCACCGACGTGGCATCTTGGATCAGCGCCAACCTCGTGTCGGGCCGCGGCAATCGGTCGTGAGTTCGGTCATCGGCCGCCTCTTCGATCCTCATGCCTTCGACATCGACGAGCTCAATGCGCGACTGAACGCTCGCGAGTAAGCGCGTCAACGACAGCCGCCGATCGCTGCTCTGTACTCCAGCGCCGACAGGATCGAAGGCTCCAAGCCTTTTGCGGAGAAGCGCAAGCCAGTCTGGCAAGGTCGGTAAATCGGCGAAAAGCGCGTCGATCACCGCCCGAGGCAACTTCGCGATCGGCGTTGATGCAGCAACGGCGCGGGCACCCTCCATATGGCCCACGTGAGGGCGCCGATACGGCGAGCTTGGCGGCCGGGTTGGGCTCGGCAATGGCGGCGAACCAGCAGTCTATGGGGAAAAGGACGCGCTGCAGAATCACATTCCCAGCGCCTCGGTGGCTTTCAGAACTTGGCGCGCCACACTCTCGATCGGTTCGCGCTGCAGCATGGCTCGCTCGCGCAGGACCTCGTAGGCTTCGTCTTCCTTGAGCCGACGCGCATCCATGAGTGCACGCGTGGCTTTGTGAATGACTTGCTGGTGGGCCGCCTTCTGTTCAAGGCGCTGTATGTAGTGCTCCCTCGATCGGCGTTGCTTGCTTTGATGCAGTGTCAGCGCGAGCGCGGTCAGGACCCCGGCTGGCCTCACGGGCGAAGCAATCGTCGTGAATGCGTTCAAGTGCAGTACCGCCGCAAGGGTGATGGGATTCTCGAACGCAACGATGGGAATGACGGGAGGTGCATTTGGCCTTTCAAGCCACGGGCAGGGCTGCGACAGTGTGTCGGGGTGAACGGACATGAGGACCATGTCGGTACCCTGCGGCAGAGTGTCTAGCGCAGGCCATGAGCAGCTGAACGAGCACCCAATGCGCGAAAGCTGGGCCGTGAGTTCCTCCCGGTCTGCGTCATCGGGGTGGACTACCAGCAACCGCAGTAGGCGGATGTCTTTGAAGATGGCCTGACTGTCGTTGATTCTGGTCATGCGGCCCCCACTGCAACCTTGCCTGTGCCGCTGAATCGCGGGTGCGGGCGGCCCGCCCACGCGGGTGGGACATGCGACATGACGTAAGGGTCCGCAATCACGGGTTCGGGTGCTTCCGCCAGGATGTCGAAACTGCCGTTGGCATTGCATCGTCCAATGCGAGGGTTCAGGTGGGTGTGGTGGTTGCTGCCGTCCACGCAGATGCGTCCTTGCGGTGCGTCCATTTCCAGGCCCGCCATGGCGCGCGAGATATGAACCGGCTCCGTGCTGCCGCTTACGCCTATGGCTCGGACGAGCAAATGGGTTTGCACGTAGGCCGCCTCCCAGGAGGCATTGGTGCGTGCGTCGGCCCCAAAGCGCTGGCGATAGCGCTGGATGACTTTGCCGTTGGCCTCCGTGTCCACAGACTCGAAGTAGGTCGAGCAGGTGATCAGCCCCTCTGCCAGTTCGGTGCCGATGGTCTGGACGTCGGCCTCGCAACTCATGTGGCTGGCAACCGGCACCCTCTGACGATCGATGCCGGCGCGTTCCAGCGCTCGGTGCAGTCGGGCCATACCTTCACCCACCACGGTGGAGTAAATGAAATCGACACCGCTGCGCCGGATGGCCTGGGCCGCTGCTTCGTAGTCAAGCGCACCGGCATCAAGCGGCAGGTAGGTTTCCAGGGTCTTGCTGCCGCCGCGCTCGTGAATGAGTTCGCTCATCACGCGGTTGGCTTCGTGGGGGCAGACATAGTCTGATCCGATCAGCGCGACGCGGCTGCCATGGCGTTCGAGCATGTAACCCGCGAGCGGCAAGATGTTCTGGTTGGGCACTGCACCGCCGTAGAACACATTGCGGCTGAACTCGAAGCCCTCGTAGGCCGTGCCGTAGAACAGCAGCGCGTCGTGTCGTTCCACCAACGGAATGACTGCCTTCCGGCTGCTCGACATGTAGCAACCCAGGAACAGCCGGATGCCGCCTTCAATGATGAGTTGCTCACTTAACTGACCATACAGACGCGGGTCGGATGCGGGATCGACACACACCGGGACAATCTCTCTGCCGAGCACGCCGCCGGCGTCGTTGATTTCCTCTATGGCCATCAACGCGGCTCTGCGCTGAGTTTCCTCGACAGCTGCCGTTACGCCGGTTGAAGAATAAAGAACGCCAATCTCGATGGGTGCCATGTGTATGAATGTGCTGTGCTGGGTTCACCATGCAGCACCGCGATGGTGCGGTGTAGGTGTGCGGACGCGGTGCATGCCGCTGCGAAGCGGCTCTCGGCGCAAGAAGCGAGCCACCGGCTCCCGTCGGTCCACCTGTGAAAGAAGCACACAGACGCGCAAGGTGGGGACTACTTGCATGTAGTCGTGTTGAAAGGTGGCACGCCGTTTGCATCATGGAAGCAGTCTCTGGGATGCGCACCATCTTCAAGCACCCAGGACACGTTGCTGCGGACAAAGGCGTCCATGGCGACAACGGCAAATGAGCCCGACCCCTCCGAGGGGTGCGGGCTCTTTTTTTTTGTTCGCGAATTTCTTCAGTCGGAGTGAAGCAATGAAAAGACGCAATTTTCTGTCTGCAGTGGGATCGGGTGTCGTGGCGGTGTCGGCTGGCAATCTTTCCGAGACCGCGCTCGCGGCGACACCTTCGGGCAGTGATCCCGTCAAGCTGGGTCTGCTGTTCTCTCAATCTGGCGCCATGGCGAACAACGAGTCGTTGCTGAAGGACATCTCCCTGATGACGATCGATCAGATCAACGCCAAAGGTGGTGTGATGGGGCGCAAGGTCGAAGGTGTCGTGGTGGATCCCGCGAGCGACTGGCCGATGTATGCACAGATGAGCAAGCAGTTGATCCTCAGCGAGAAGGTGGCGGCCATCTTCGGTTGCTGGACCTCGGTTTCGCGCAAGTCGGTGTTGCCTGTAGTGGAGGCGCAAGACAGCCTGTTGTTCTATCCGCTGCATTTCGAGGGCGAGGAGCAATCCAAGAACGTCGTCTACCTCAACTCTCCGCCCAGCAGCTCTGTGCTTCCTGCAGTTGAATACCTGATGACCCCCCAAGGCGGTGAGGCCAAGCGATTCTTCATGTTGGGCAGCGACTATGTTTGGCCGCGCACCATCAACAAAATGCTCAAGGGTTACCTCAAGACCAAGGGTGTGCCCAACAGTGCTATCCGCGAGCAGTACGTTCCCTTCAGCCATTCGAACTTTCAGTCGATCGTGCGCGACATCAAGGCCTTCGCGGCGCAGCCCGGCGGCCAGGCCATCGTGGTGCTGACAGTGGTGGGAGATTCGATTCCCGCGATGTTCAAAGAGGCCATCAACCAGGGCATTCGCGCCACAGACATCCCGATCCTCGGCCTGGACGTGGTGGACAGCGATCTCGAAGGTCTGGACACGGCGCCACTCACAGGGCATCTGAGTTGCTGGTGCTACTTCCAGAACATCGATACCCCTGCAAATCGCCAGCTCAAGTCCGACTGGGCGAGCTATGTCAAGGCCAAACAACTCAAGCACCGCCCTGACATGGTGATCGACCCCATGGTGAGCACGGTAATGGGAATCCAACTATGGGCGCAGGCTGCTACCAAAGCAAAGTCGTTCGAGCCCGCGGCCGTACGCAAAGCCATGGCGGGCATGACGGTCGCGGATCCCGCAGGCTACGTCGCGAAGATGGATGCGACCAATCAATACCTGTGGCGCGGCACCATGATCGGCTCCATCAACGCCAAGCAAGGCTTCGACATTCTCTGGAAGTCCAAGGACATCGTTGCGCCGGTTCCGTACAGCCCTTTCGTCAAGGCGTGATCGCGCCTGTGCGTGGCCGACGTGCACGGCACGTCGGATCTCCTGACTGTGGAGCTTTCTCATGAAGTCTTTGTTCGAACCCTTGCGCGGAACAGCGCGTTGGCGCCGCTGGTTCCAGCATCTGATGCTCGCGTGCCTGTGCGGACCATTGCTGCAGGCACAGGCAGCCATGCCGGCGCAAGAGCGCAGCTCAATCGTCGCGTCCATCTGTACCGATCCTGGGGCGTATCGCGGCGCCCTGGATCGCATCGTTCAAGCGGTGGTTGGCACCTCTTCGGCGGACGCGGCCTGGGGCAAGACATTGCTGGAGCGGCTTCAAGCCGTGGCGGTGATCTGCCGCGCGCAAGGTGCCCCGGTGTTCAAGGTGGACCACGGCGTTGTGGACGCGGCTACGCTCGAACCCGTCACCGAGGCCGTCGACGAATTGCCCATGGTGCCTACGCTGGTGTTGGCGCGATTGCTGAAAACGTCGCAGGCAGAGATAGAGCTTTTCAGTCCCGATGTGCTCGTTCGCCGAGCGGCGGCCCAGCGGATGAGCCAGGCATACGCACAGATCAACGAACCCCTAGTGCGGTTGGCATTGTCCAAGGCTGCGGACCCTGAAGTCATCGCGACGCTCGAGCTCGCTCTGGCCAAGCGCAGCCTCGCCAGCGGGTCAGTGGAAGTGCGCGTCGAAGCCATACGCGCCATGGGTAAGGCGCCCAGCGAAAGCACACGCTCTCTCTTGCAAAAGTACCAAGAGGATCGCCCGGATATGAGTGCCGGCGAGCGCGCGGCACTGACGCAGTCACTGTCGCAGATTGATCGTGCACTGGAGGTAGGGAAGGCCGCTTCGATCTTCTTCAGCGGCCTGAGCTATGCGGGGGTTCTTCTCATCACCGCACTGGGTCTGTCGATCGTGTTTGGTTTGCTCGGTGTGATCAACCTCGCGCACGGGGAATTCATCATGATCGGTGCCTATGCCACCTATGTGGTCGAAAAATGGCTTCAGGCTCACGCGCCTGGTTGGTTCGATGCATATGTGTTCCTCGCCATTCCCTTTGCTTTCCTCGTGTGCGCGCTGATCGGGATCGTGCTCGAGATGACCATCATCCGACACCTCTACAAAAGGCCGCTGGAGACGCTGTTGGCGACGTGGGCGGTCAGCATCGCCTTGATCAAGCTGGTACAGATCCTCTTCGGCTCGCAGAACGTCGAGTTCATCACACCGTCGTTCTTGCAGGGAGGGGTGCAGTTGTATCCCGGTTTCTTTGTCACCTGGAATCGCGTGTTCGCCATCGCGCTGGGGTTGGTCATTTTTGCGACTGCCTACGCGCTGATCCGCCAAACACGGTTCGGTCTGTTGATCCGCGCCACCACGCAGCGACGGGATACCGCGCGGGCGCTGGGCATTCCTGCGCCTTCCATCGACCGCCTAGCGTTCGGCCTGGGCAGCGGCTTGGCCGGCTTGGCTGGTGTTGTGCTCACGCAGATCGCCAGCGTGAATCCTTCCATGGGCACCAGCTTCGTGATTGATGCCTTCATGGTGGTGGTGCTCGGTGGGGCAGGCAGTTTGGTGGGTACGGCCGTGTCCTCCCTGGTTTTGGGCGAGGTCAACCAGTTGATCGAACCGTTCCATGGCGCTGTGGCTGCCAAAGTGGCTGTTCTGCTGCTCATCGTTTTGATCATCCAGCGCCGCCCACAGGGCCTCTTTGCGCTCAAGACCCGGGGTTGACCCATGCTGAATTCCGTTTCTTCCCTTCGATCCCCTTCTTGCACAACCAGCCACATCGGCTTGCCTGTGCTACTCGTGTGCGCGGCGCTTGTGCTGCCGCTCTTCAATGCGGTCTTTCCGCCCGGCCACCCGCTGCACCTGTCATTGTTCGTTGTGAATCTGGTGGGGCAGATCATGTGCTTCGCGCTGCTGGCGCTGGCGCTGGACTTCGTGTGGGGTCTCTTGGGCGTGTTGAGCCTGGGACACGGCATCTTCTTCGGCATAGGCGGCTACGTGATGGGATTCCACCTTCTCAACGCAGCTTATGCAGACACGCGTGTGTTGCCGGATTTCATGCAGTTCATGGGATGGAGCACGTTCCCCGCGGCGCTGCAGCCCTTCGCCGCACTACCTGTGGCTGTGCTGTTGGGCCTGCTGCTGGCGGTGTTCGTGGGGGGAGTGGTCGGCTTGGCAGCGTTCCGGTCACGCATCAACGGTGTGTATTTCTCCATCATCACCCAGGCTTTGACATACGCGTTGATGCTTCTGCTGTTCAACAACGACCTAGGTCTCGGCGGCAACAATGGGTTGACGGGTTTCACGCTGCTGGCAGGCTTCCATCTGGCCCACGAGTCGACCCAGGTGGCATTGGCCAGTCTGTCGGCCGTCGTGCTGGCGGGGGTGTTCGTCCTGCTGCGCGGACTGGCGGTTTCCGGCTTCGGGCAAGCCATGGTGGCTGTACGGGACGATGAGGCGCGGTTGCGCTTTCTGGGTTTCAGGACCGACCGCATCAAGCTTGCCGCATGGTGTTTATCGGCCGCCGTGGCCGCGCTGGCCGGCATGCTGTACGTGCCACAGGTCGGGATCATCAATCCTGGCATCGTCTCGCCCACGCTCTCGGTCGAGATTGCGGTGTGGGTCGCCATTGGTGGGCGCGGAACACTGACCGGTGCAGTGCTCGGGGCGGTCGTTCTCAGCTGCCTGAAGTTCTGGCTGAGCGCCGAGATTCCCAGCGCCTGGCCTTTCGTGCTGGCGGGCATCACGCTGCTCATCACGGTGGCCTTGCAACACGGGCTTTGGGGCGGGTTGCAAAAGTTGCGTATCTGGAAGGCGGCGTCATGAGCCAGACGACCGCCCTGTACATCAACGGGCTGAACGTTCGTTTCGGAGGCTTCGCGGCCATCACCGATCTCACACTGGAAATCCGCTACGGCGAGACACGTGCCCTGATTGGACCGAACGGTGCAGGGAAGACCACCTTGATGGACGTCATTACTGGCAAGACACGACCCAACAGTGGCGAGGTCTTTCTGGACCGCACGCTGGATCTGTCCACGCGCGGTGAGGCGGAGATCGCGCGCAGCGGCATCGGGCGCAAGTTCCAGAAACCCAGCGTTTTCGAAGCATTGCCGGTAGCGCAGAACCTCGAGCTGGCTGTGCGGCGCGGGTTGGGCTGGGGCGAGATGGTGATGTCGCGGCTGAGCGTCGCGCAGCGGGAGCGCATCGAGGAGGTGCTGGTGACCATCGGCTTGCAGGAAGAGCGTCAGCGCAAGGCGGCCGAGCTCTCGCACGGCCAGAAGCAGTGGCTGGAGATCGGCATGTTGCTGGTGGCCGAGCCCAAGGTGCTGTTGCTGGACGAGCCGGTGGCCGGCATGACAGAGGCGGAGTCCGAGCGGACGATCGAATTGATTGCGTCTCTGCGTTCCCCCGCCCGGGCCATCGTGGTCGTGGAACACGACATGGAGTTCGTCGATCGTGTGGCTGATCTGGTGAGCGTGCTGCACGAGGGACAGCTGTTGGGCGAAGGATCGATGCAGGCGGTGCGAACCAACCCGAAGGTCATCCAGGTCTATCTGGGGAGGTGATGGTGATGCTCAAGATTGAAGGACTGAACCAGTACTACGGCAGCAGCCATGTCTTGCGGCAGGTGAGCCTGCAGGTAGCTGACGGAGGCTGCACGGTGCTACTCGGACGAAACGGCGTCGGCAAGACCACTCTTTTGCGCTGCCTCATGGGACTGCTGCCCATTCGTTCAGGTCAGGTGATGCTGGGTGGTCAGGAGGTGGCATCGTGGACCCCCGAAGCCCGCGCGCAGGCAGGGATGGGCTACGTTCCTCAGGGCCGCGAGGTGTTTTCGGAGCTCACGGTGCGTGAGAACCTGCTCGTGGGTGAAATCACCGCTGAGCGGCGGCGCCGGCCGGCAGGGTCAGGAGGCGGTGCCGGACAGGATCGCCGGCCCCGCCACACCTACGAAGACGTCGTGAGCCTGTTTCCCGTGCTCAAGAGCATGGGGCAGCGGCTGGCCGGGAATCTCTCGGGCGGTCAACAACAGCAGTTGGCCATTGCACGGGCGCTGCTGACCCAGCCGAGACTGCTGATCCTCGACGAACCCACGGAAGGCATACAGCCCTCCATCGTGCAGGAGATCCAGGCCGTCATTGCCTCACTCAAGGGGCAGTTGTCGATTCTTCTGGTGGAGCAATACGTCGACTTTGCAGAGTCGGTGGCCGACCATTTCACAGTGCTCGTGCGAGGACAGGTCGTGGCCAGTGGTGAAGGCCGTGACATGGCGGCTACCGACATTCGTGCCCTGATCTCGGTCTGACCATCCCGGCTGACCATCCCCTATTTCAACTCAACACAGTAAGGAAAAAAATGGACTGGCTCAAACAATCGATCATGCACACGCGAGGTGTCGCCCGCGGTCAAGTGGGGCAGACTCATGAGCTGAGCGAGGCCCGCCAGGGCACCTTTCACTACACGATCGGCCCGTACTCGCAGCCGGTGATGCAAGTCGCGCCAGGTGACCGTATCGTTGTGGACACCCGTGATGCGTTCGACGGGAAGATCCAGACCGAAAAGGATCTTCCGAGCCAAAAGCTGAAAGTGCCATTCCTCAATCCCCAAAGCGGCCCGATCATGATCGAGGGTGCTGAAAAGGGCGACGTGGTAGCTGTCCACATCGAGTCGATGTTGCCGCGCGGCGCCAACCCCCGAGGCACTTGTTGCCTGATCCCACGCTTCGGCGGACTCGCAGCCACGGATTTCACTGCACTGCTCAACGATCCGCTGCCGGAGATCACTCGCAAGATCGACCTGGATGAAGAAGGGGTGTACTGGAGCCGACGCGTCACGCTGCCCTACCGGCCGCACATTGGCACTCTGAGCCTCTCGCCCGAGATCGACTCCATCAATTCGCTCACTCCCGACAACCACGGGGGAAACATGGACATCCCCGACATGGGGCCAGGCAGCATCACCTACCTGCCGGTTCGTTCGCCCGGCGCGCGGCTGTTCATTGGCGATGCGCATGCCTGTCAGGGCGACGGCGAGGTCTGCGGCACGGCGGTGGAATACGCCAGCAGAACCACGATTCACGTCGACCTCATCAAGGCTTGGGAGATCGACTGGCCCCGCCTGGAGACCGAGGACAAGATCATGGTGATCGGCAGTGCGCGGCCGCTCGAGGACGCTACCCGCATCGCCTACCGGGAACTGGTGCTCTGGATGGCCCAGGAGTACGGCTACGACCAATGGGATGCCTACATGATGCTCAGCCAGTGCGGCAAGGTTCGCCTGGGCAACTTTGTGGACCCCAAGTACTCGGTGGCTGCCGGCGTGGAGAAGAAATACCTCGCTGACCTGGCTTGAATCCGTTGCTCAGACACAGGAGATCGATGTGGACCTGCGATTGCAAGGATTGAACGCCGTTGTCACCGGCGGCACCAAGGGGATTGGACGAGCGATCGTCGAAACGCTTCTGGCTGAGGGGGTAAGGGTCGCTTTTTGCGCACGCCACGGCGCCGAAGTCGCACAAGTGCAAGCCGAACTCTCGGCCGGAGGCGCGAAAGCTCGGGGCCACGCACTGGATGTGAGGGATGGCGACGCGCTTAAAGCTTGGGTCGCCGAGGTCAACGGCGAGTTTGGCGGCATAGACATTGTCATTGCCAATGTCAGTGCGCTGGCCATTTCGCACGACGAAGCTGCCTGGCGCAACGGGTTCGAGGTGGACTTGATGGGCACAGTCCGTTTGGTTGACGCGGCCATGCCTTCGCTGGAAAAGAGTGCACACGCGGCCTTGGTCACCATAGCCAGTGTCTCCGCGCGAGAAATCGACTTTGCCTCCGGGCCATACGGCGCCGTCAAGGCCGCGATCGTGCACTACACGCAAGGCTTGGCTTTTCATCTGGCGGGCAAGGGCATCCGTGCCAACTCCGTTTCACCGGGCAACACCTACTTTCCCGGCGGTGTCTGGACGCAGATCGAAACTGACAATCCCAAGTTGTTTGCGGAAGCGCTTGCGCTGAATCCAACAGGGCGGATGGGAACGCCTCAGGAAATGGCCAATGCGGCGGTGTTTCTCGCGAGTCCGGCGGCGAGCTTCATTACCGGGACCAACTTGGTAGTTGACGGAGCGCTAACGCGTGGAGTTCAACTTTGACTTAGAGCTCGCCGGTATGTTGATTTCCATCCAGAAGTGACCCAGTGGGGGTGCGGATAAAAACTTGGACTGGTTTATGCCGCAAGTCCAAGGCTCACCCGGTATTCGATCGGGCTGAGGGAGCCGAGCGAGATCTTGATTCGCTTTTCGTTGTACCAGCGGATGTACGCGTCGAGCGCCTCGACGAATTGCTCGATGTAGCAGTTCAGGCGGGTCAGCGTCGCGTCGATCCACGAACGGTCGAGGGTTCCGACCTTGATGTCGGCCACCATCTTGTTCTCGATCACTTGCTTCTGATGCGCTGCAGCGAGCAGGCGTCTGCATCGTCGAAGGGCACGCACAGGAGGCCGTCCTCGTCGCCGATGACCAGATCGCCCGGTTCGATGACCATGCCGTCGATCGAGATCGGCACGTTGATTTCGCCCGGACCGTCCGCGTAGGGGCCGCGGTGCGTGACGCCTGCTGCAAAGACAGGAAACGAACCTTCGCGGATCGCGCCTGCATCACGGATGGCACCGTTCATCACGAAGCCGCCCAGCTTCTGGTTCACGGCGTCACCGACCATGATTTCGCCGATGAGGGCGTTAGTCAGATCGCCACCGGCGTCCACCACGACGACATCGCCAGGCTTGGCCAGTTGGAGCGCCTTGTGGATCATCAGGTTGTCACCGGGGCGCGCCTTGATCGTCAGCGCCGGGCCGGCCATGCGGCCAGGCACTACCTTGATCATGGGAGCTGCATCGAATTCACCAAGGGCGTTGAGCTAGCCATCCCAGCGTTGTCGCCTCCACGCTGCTTGGCGCATAAGCGTGAAATGTGGCAGAGCTCGCGGCCATCACCCGTGACAGATCGACACGCGCAGGGTTTGTACCGACTCCCACATGTCAGCGTTGACAGCTATTCGACAGCTTGCAAACGCCACGATTGCGGCTCTGCTGGAAGGCGGTCCTGGATTCGCTTTCCTTCCCCAGCCGGTCTTTATGTCAGGCTGACTTGCAGAGTGGCATCCAAGAATCAATCTGAAAAATACAGAGGCAAAAAATGAAACTCAAGATGTTCGCGTACACCTCGCTTGCGGCCGCCGCGGCGCTGACTATGACGTTGACCGCATGTGGTGGCGGCTCAGACAACAACAACAGCTTTCCCTTGATCGGCATCGGTGCCAATACGCCGCCTCCCGCGGTCCCGAACACACCCGCCGAGCCGCCTGCTCAGGAGCCTGCCGATCCGCTCGCCAAGGCGCCGTCGGACATTCGGACCACCTGGTTCGGCATCAGCAACTGGCACTATCAGGTCGGCGACCTTGGCTTCATCCTGGACGGCGAGGTCGTCAACTCCGGTCGCACACCCAATCCGGCAGCCGTCAAGAAGGCCTTGACGGCGTTGACCAAGCGCGGGACTGTCGACTTCTTTCTCGTAGGACATGAGCATGGCGACCACGCCCTGCAGATCCCTGAGTACGCAAAGCAAACTGGAAAGCCGATCTACGCCCCCGCCGCCGTTTGCGCAGCTGTGGCCGCGTATGGCAACCCCGAGTCGCAATGCACCACCCTCAAGGGCGGCGAAACATTCAAGATGAACGAGTTCGTGACCGTGCGCGTGGTGCGCTGGTTGCACAGCCTGGACTGTGGGCAGGCAGGCAACGGCACGGCAGGGGTGGAGACATTCGGATTTCTCGTCACCGCACAGACGAAGAACAAGGACAAGGTACTGACGCTCTATGTCTCCGACAGCGGCGCGGGAGGCGTCGACCTCTTCATCCCCCGAGTCGTCGGCAAGGGCACGCCTTCGGAGACCGTCTACGGCGCGCCTTTCTCCAACCTCGCCGACGCTGTGCGCGCGGCCAAGGTGCCCAACATCGATGTCTGGCAAGGTGGCCCCGAATCGCGCGTGGTCAACCAGGCGCGCGTACTGATGCCGGCCTTCGGCATCAAGTATTTCCAGCCCCATCATCTCGGTACTCGCGCCACCTTGGTCGATGGCGTGAGCGTGGGCTACAAGCTCGAATACGGACTGCATTTCCCTTACCTCGAATCGGAAGTTCCGTTGCTTACGGCGTTTATGAAGAGCAATGGCACGACCCCGATGAATCCGTCGAACTATTTCGACGCCTGGGTGCTCGATGCCGCGGGCTTCCGACCTGTAGACAACGCTGACGTGAAAGCCGATTACGGCCTGCCAGCCACTGGCCCTGGCCCCGGAAAGCAGGGACCGAACCCCCGTTCCGGACAACTGGAATGCGTTAACGATTGATTTCTAGAGGGGCCGCTTTGCGTGTATGAGCTGGCCCCTTGAATGACAGGACACGGTCTATCGCTTATCTTTAATGATAGGGGTAGGACTGTGAGTACGACACGACTAGGAATACGGATACCGTCGAAGTGATCATGAGGGATCAGCGCCGCAGGCGCTGGTCCCTTGCAGAGAAGGCCACGCTGGTTCGTCGAAGCTATGAACCTGGCATGAGCGTGTCGCTCGTGGCGCGCCAGGAAGGCGTTGCTGCCAGCCTGCTGTTCCAGTGGCGCAAGCTCGAGCGACAAGGCGCGCTGACGGCTGTATCGGCGGGCGAAGCGGTGGTGCCGGCCTCGGAGCTGGCCGCCGCTCGTGCCGAGATCGCCAAGCTACAGCGCGTGATTGGCAAGAAGACGCTGGAGAACGAAACCCTCAAGGAAGCTGTGGAGTTCCTCTTTGACGACGGGGGCGCCGACATCGCAGCCGAGACCCGGGAGATAGCTCGACAGCCGAGCCTAGCCCCGTCAACACAGCTGTGCAGTCCCCAGAGCAACGGCATGGCCGAGAGCTTCGTGAACACGTTCAAGCGCGATTACGTCAGCCGCATGGACCTTGTCGACGTGAGAACGGTGATGGCGCAGATGGCCGCCGTCTTCGAGCACTACAACGAGGTGCACCCGCACTCGGCAGCCCTTCAAAGAATTCTTTGTTGAATAACCGAGCTGACGGATAGTGGGTCTGACGCGTTTGCCCAGCTTGATGTAGAGCTCAATGGCTCGAATCCGATCTTCGTAGGAATACATGAACTACCTCCTGGTAGTCCAAGTTTTCGTTCGCACCCCCAGTTGGCCCGAATCAGAGTGAGGTCAACTTTGGCGCTAGAAAATTCGCAAAGTCCTTCAATTGCGGTGCGATTCTGTGCTTGAGCGTTTCCAGATCGAATTCCGCGCTCATACCCGCACAGGACACCACGTACTTCCAGCCACTTCCTGAGCCGTCGCCACAAGTGCAAGCGACGGCGTTGATTCCGAGGCGCCACGCACCAATGCTTGTGCAAAATCGATAGCTGTCCCATTCAGCCTGAGCCGCGCGCATTTCTTCAGCGATCCTGGCCCGGACGTCAGCCGGAAAATTGAGCCATTCCTGTTCGACCTCGTGCTTCTTCGCGTCATCGGACACGGACCAGAAGACTCTGCCCGCCGCCGCCTGCCAAAGCTTCAGCCGAGTCCCGACGCCGGTTCGGACCTGTACTTGCGCTGGGCCCGATGCGTGAGCCACATAGATGACTTCGGAGCCGGCTTGAATATTCAGCGCTACGGTCGACGCTCCGATCTGGTTCGCGAAATCCTGCAGAAACGGAGTTAACGACTGGACGCCGGCCATGCTGTCCATGACTGCGTAGCTCCATGCCATCGTCGCGGGACCGAGCCGGTATTTCTTGATCGCGCTGTCATACACCAGGTGTTTGGTGATGGACAACGTGTAGGTCATCCGCGTCACCGTCGATCTCGCCAGCCCCGTGCTTTGAGCAATGTCCTCGTTGCCCAAAGCGGTCACGTCACGGGTGAACAGCGCAAGGATGTCCAGCCCTCGGCTGAGCGCCGTGACGAAGTGCCTCGATTCCTTTTTCTCCTCAAGCGTCGTGCTCAGGTCGGTGAGCAGGTTTGATGTTCGAGCCAATACGTGCATCCCAAGAGCGAAACGATGACGCGAAGCATACCGGTCACACGCTTGCTGCCTGGACCCAAGTTCAACGCCATGATGATTACTGCATTGCAGTAATCATTACTGCTTGTTGACACATCGACAGTAGACTTTTTAGAATTTGCTGAAGGCTTCAGGGGGCGCCGATCCCGGCACCTGAGGCGACTCGGAGAATTTGGAGACTGGTTATGAGTGGAAAGCAATCTGCGCTTGATGGCGTGGTTGTCATCGATGCGTCACGGGTGTTGGCCGGCCCATACGCTGGTCAGATCCTCGGCGACCATGGCGCAGAGGTCATCAAGGTGGAATCCTTCGACGGCGACGACACGCGGCGGTACGGTCGCCCGGTCGCCGACGGCAGCGCGCCCTATTTCCTGGGTCTGAACCGCAACAAGAAAAATGTCGCGCTGGATCTGAGCGCGGACAGCGGGCTCGATACGCTTCTCTCGCTTCTGTCGACGGCGGACGTGTTGATCGAGAACTTCAAGATGAGCACGTGGCGAAAATGGGGTATCGACGACCTGTCGACCCTGGCCACCAAGTTCCCGAATCTGATCCACTGCCGGATTTCGGGGTTCGGAGAAACGGGCCAGATGGGCGGGCTACCCGGTTACGACGCCGCGATCCAGGCCATGTCAGGCCTCATGAGCACAAACGGCGATCCTGCGGTCAAGGCGGCCCGGGTCGGCATTCCGCTGGTCGATGCAGCGACGGGCGTTCAGGCTGCGCTCGGCGTCATGCTTGCGCTCTACGAACGTGAGCGATCGAAGAAAGGACAAATGGTGGAAGCGACGCTGTACGACACGGCGTTGTCGCTCCTGCATCCCCACGCGGCGAACGTGCTCTATGGCGGTGAGGCCACCAGGACAGGAAATGGCCATCCCAATCTGGTGCCATACGACCTTTATCAAACGGCCACGATCCCGATCTTCATTGCGGTAGGCAACGATCGGCAGTTTGCGACGCTCTGCCGGCATCTGGGTCTCGTGGATGTCATTCAGGATGCGAAGTACGCCACCAACGTCAGCCGAATCGCCAATCGTGCGCAAGTGACCGAGCGCCTGTCGCAAAAACTGGCCGAGCGGGATGGCATGACGCTGTTCACCGAACTCATGGCGGCTGGCGTGCCTTGCGCGCCCGTACTCACCGTCGACGAGGCCCTCAAGCTGCAGCACACGTCTGACCGGGAAATGGTTCTCGAGAGAGATGGCTATCGCGGCGTGGGCATTCCCATCAAGCTCAGCCGCACGCCCGGACGACTGAGATCGCTGCCACCGAGCATCGGTCAACACAACGCTGAAATCCTCGCGCGATTCGGAATCTCCGCGGAGCCGGCGGCCACGAGTAGCTGAACGCAGGATCTTCGCGCGCCGAAGGGCTGGTTCGGCCACTCACCGTCTCTGCCGGCTCTTTCATACGCATCGCCGACGCGTGCGGCGCGTCCGTTGCAGCAAAACGGAACGGCGTCGGCGCGATTCGTCCATTCAGGCCATCGGCATCTGAACGTCGGAAATCGCGCGCCACGAAAGCCGCCAGTCCACCGACATTTTTCGCAGGTATTACGTTCTACACAACCAAGGAGCCAAGCGTTGACCCATCCCAAATACGTCCTGTCGGGCAAGCAGATCGTCATCTCGACGACGTTGGCTTTGCTCGCACTGGCGACCGCCGCACAAGAATATCCGAGCAAGCCAATCACGCTGGTCGTCCCTTTTCCTCCGGGCGGCAGCACGGATGTGCAGGCCCGCCTGGTCGCCAAAGGTCTGCAGGAGCAGCTTCGCGCCACCGTCATTGTCGACAACAAGGCCGGCGCGTCCGGCGCCATCGGCACGAAATACGTCGCAAAAGCGGATGCGGACGGGTACACGCTGCTGTTCGGAAGCACATCGTCGCTGGCTGCGGAACCGGTACTGAATGAAAAGGCCGGATTCGACCCACTGAAGGATTTCGCCATGGTCAGTCTGTCGACCGACCTCCCGTGGCTCCTCGTGGTGGAGTGCCAGAAGGGACCGAAAGACGTCGCGAAACTGATCGAGGCCGCGAAGGCAAGGCCAGGCGCACTCAACTACTCTTCGGTCGGCTACGGCAGTGCCAGCAATCTGGTCGGAGAGATGTTCAATCAAAGCGCGAACATCAAGGCTGCACACATTCCTTACAAAGGTGAGGCTCCTGCCATCACGGGTCTGATCGGTGGCGAAGTCGAGTACACCTTTGTCAGTCCGGTGGCGATGCCGCATATCGTCAGCAAGCGAATTTGTCCGCTGGCTGTCACTGGAAACTCGCGATTGGCCTTGCTGCCCGAGGTGCCGACGTTCAACGAACTGGGCCTCAAGAACATGAACTTCAACGTGTGGTATGGGATCGTCGCGCCCGCAAAGACCCCTGCGAAGATCCTGCAGACACTCGAGCGTGCCTCGATCAATGTGGTCAAGACACCGGAGTTCGCGAAATCGGTCGCGGCTCTCGGCATCTCCGGCGTCGGCACGAGCGGCGCAGCATTTGCCAAGCGCCTGGAAGCCGATCAGGCCGCCATCCGAGCGCTTTCGAAAACTGCGAGGCTCAAGGAATGAGCGACAACGCTATCCAGCACTATGAGTATTGCGACGTGGAGCAGCGCGGCCATGTCTTGATCGTCACGATCCGCCGGCCCGAGGTGCGCAATGCGCTGCATCGGCCAGCCTGTCTGGAGCTTGAAAAGATCTTCGACAGGTTCGAGGCGGACCCTTCATCCTGGGTGGCCATCATCACTGGGGAAGGCGACAAGGCATTCTGCGCCGGGAACGATCTCAAGTTCCAGGCTGCCGGCAACGACAACACCTGGCCGCCGAGCGGCTTCGGGGGCATCACCGGGCGGGTCAATCTGCAAAAGCCGGTGATTGCCGCTGTCAACGGCGTCGCCTTGGGCGGAGGGTTCGAAATCGCATTGGCGTGCGACCTGATCATTGCATCGGAAGACGCAGAGTTCGCGTTGCCTGAGCCGCGTGTGGGTTTGGCCGCCATCTGTGGGGGACTTCTGCGGCTTTCGCAACAGATCGCCTACAAGGAAGCCATGGGGATCATTCTGACCAGCCGGCGTGTCAAGGCATCGGAAGGCAAGTCCCTGGGCTTCGTCAACGAAGTGGTCACCAAGGATCAGGTGCTGGCGACAGCACTGCGGTGGGCAGAAGAAATCCTCAAGGCATCGCCGCTCGCCATCAGGGCCTCCAAAGCGCTTGTGCAAGCCGGACTGTCCGAGCCGGACATGAGTGCAATCTATCCAAGGCAAAAGCAGTTGCCGGAGGTCGCTGCACTCTACGCAAGCGCTGACCGGATCGAAGGCCCGAAAGCCTTTGCTGAGAAGCGAATTCCAGTTTGGTCAGGCCGATAAGCGTGGCATGAAAAAATCGCTTACCGCACCTCAACGGTGCTGAACAAGGCGATCACAGCCAGACAATTCGAGCCGACGATAGAGGACACCAGCGCTGCGATGTCCCCAGGCGTTTCTTACATGCGGCGGATCGGCATGAACGATTCCGAAAATGGATCTGGCTTGTAGCCAGCGGCATTGAACAGATAAGCGCGGGACTCGTCGATCGCGGCGCGCAGTTTTGCTCGATCCACGCCGAGCACGACGCCATCACGTTTGCGCAGCCGCCCACCGATGATGACGGTATCGACATTGCTGCGCTCAGCCGCGTGCACCACAGTACCGATCGCGTTGTTGACCGGGTAGATGTTGAGGTCCCTCGTTCGGATCAGAACCACGTCGGCTTGCTTGCCCGGCGTCAGGCTGCCAGTGCGCTTTTCCAGTCCCGCGGTTGCTGCACCGTCGATCGTGGCAGCCTGCAGCAACCGGGAGGCATTTGTCGATGCCGCCACATCGGGATTGCCACCGTGCCCCAGCACCCGTCGCAGATAGAAGGCCACGCGCATCTCCATGAACATGTCACCGCTGTAGGAGGTCTCGTTATCGACGCTCAGGCCAGGGCGAATGCCATGCTCGAGCGCCTTCTGCCACGCATTCATGCCATCCTCGATGCCGTAGTGGGCATCCGAACGTGGGGTCACGCTGACGCGCACACCTGCTTCGCGCAAGATCTTCCAGGCGGATTCCGGCAGACCAATGCAGTGGTTGAAGATGTTGTCACTACGTAGCAGCCCCTTGCGGTGCAGGTCCGGAAGTTGGGCCGCCAGGTCGGCGCCAATGAACTCGGTCACGATGACAGCGCCCAGTTCCCGTGCAACGGCCCACTGGTCCGTTTCAAGCTTTGGAAAGGCGTCCATCACGCCAAGTGTCAACAAGCCTGCAGGCCGATTGGCGAGGTACTTGGCATGCAGACGCGCAAGGTTGCCCGGCCAATGTGCCGTATCCCAATCGCCCGCGACCGGCGCCCCGGTGACGTGCACCGCCCGGATGCCTGACTCGAGCAGTGCGTCAACTGCGGCGTCGGAGTGCGCGGCCGTACGGCTGTTGTGCGAATCGTCGACCACGGTAGTGATACCGGCATCGATGCAACCCAGCGCCGTGATCATGTTGCCTACGTAGATGTCGCGCGGGCGGTAGTACTTGGCAAATGAGAGGTGGGTGGCGTTGCTATAGTCCTCGAGCGTTGCCGCATTGGGGTTGATGCGACGCAGTTGGCCTTCCCAGGAATGACGATGAGTATCGACCATGCCTGGCATGGCGATCATGTCCGCGGCGTTGATTACTTCGGCTCCGCCAGCATCAAGATTCACGCCGATGGCAGCAATGGTGCCGTCGGCAATCAGGATGTCTCCCTTGGGCATATTGCCGACTTTTTCATCCATGCTGATGATCGTGGCGCCTCGAATCAGAAGCTTGCGAGGGGGCGGTGCCAGCGGTGCCATCAGCTCGGCGCCCCGATCGAAAATTGCTGATCTTTCACGGGCGCCAGCGGCTCCAGCCAAGTATGTTGCCGCGGCAAATGCAAATGCGGTACGGCGGGTGATAGCAGAACTCATTCTGACCTCATGATCGTATGGTTGGATGGGAATGCGATGTGCCATAACTGGCGCCATGGGACGGAATCTATGATTTCGACATTCTTTAGAGAAGAACGGAACTTGGAATTGAGATTTACGAAGATCGGAAGAATTGAGTCAGATCGTCAACCGCGCGTTTCCTTCCAGATCGAAGTTCTCAGCCCTGATATTTCTAGGAAGGACATCGGACCCGACGGTTTCACCAGCTTGAAAAAGCTAAGATCCGCTGTCGATCTGTAGATTGCCGATCACAAGATCGGCTCCGACCGTTCAATTGGAAGGCGATCCCCACGAGATCTTGGTCAACGCCGCACGGGTAAAAGGCGCAGTTGACGTCGCGACGGACAAGTGGGGAACGGATTGGCCCGCCACATCAGCCATGGATGGCGACGATCACCATGCAGAGTGCCCAGAAGACATGCAGTTCGCAGCCCCCCAGGCTCCAGTTCCATTTACCGCCCGAGATCTTGTACGAGGCCGCTCCCGCGGAAAGCATGAACAATGCCCCAAGCCACGCGGTGTATGGCTGCAGCAGGTTGAACACGAGACCGATAGTCGCAATGATTTCAATGATCAGCGACACGATGACGAAGAAGGCGACTGGGCGCAATCCTGCGGACTCGAAGACCTTGTCCACAGCTTGGCGCGCAGTGAACTTCGCAACGCTGTGCGGGATGAACATCAATCCGCAGAGGATGGAGAGCAGCCGTACTGGATCGTCGATCATGGCTTAGCCGAGCCGCTGTTTCAGGGCCTGCATGGCAAGCAGCAAATCAACGATGAGCTTGCTGCCACCCTCATCGGTGAACTGTCCTTGCGCATCGAACTTTTCCGCGCAATGATTGATGAACACCTCGGGCTTGTTCACCGTGAACGCATCCATGAACACCAGGACCTTGCGCAGGTCGTACTGCACGCGCGCCGTCCCGACTGGCCCGGGGCTCGCGCCGATGATGCCGACGACTTTGCCTGTGAAGGGGGGCTCCGGCGGGCGCGACATCCAATCGAGAGTGTTCTTCAGCACTCCGGGGATGGAGAAGTTGTATTCTGGTGTGGCGATCAGCAGTCCATCCGCGCGGCGCACTTTTTCCTTCAGCGCTGCGACGGCGGCGGGTTCACCCTGAACGCGCTGATCGTCGTTGTAGATGGGAACATCGCCGATGCTTGCGATCTCGATCCTGATTCCTGAAGGCGCGAGTTTCTGAGCTGCTTTGAGTGCCAGCGTGTTGTAAGAGCCGGCGCGGAGGCTGCCGGACAGGCCAAGAATGTTCATCGGGTTTCCAGTCGAAATTAGACGAGGTCCGCGGACCTATGCCGCGAGTCTTGTAGTGAAGTAATCCACCTGGTGCCGCGCGATACGCAGATTGCCAACTTCGCGCTTCACGCGCAGGTGTTCGGGGTGACCCGCGTAGGCCTCCAGGTCTGCTTGGGAGGCGAATTCGCTGTACAGCACGACGTCGCACGCATAGTCCACGCCGCTTGTATCGATTCCAATTTCCAGGTGCAGAAGGCCGGGTATTCGCCCGCGAAGGCTGTGGAAGCTCTCCGCGAGCTGGTCAGCGTTTTGCCGACGCTGTTCAGGCGTTTCGCCGCGCAGCTTCCACATGACGATGTGTTTGATCACATTGCTCTCCATGACGCTTACTTTGCGGGCGGAAAGCCCGCCTTCTGAGGCCATAGATTCTGGAAGGCATGGATACTGCTTGATGCATAGACGCCAGCGTGCGTGAACGGCTCGTCATTGAGCCATGTGAGTGCATCGTCCCGGGAGGCGAACTCGATCGACAGCAAGCTACCGATCATCGACGTTCCGTCGTCCGTGAGAAGGGGGCCGGCAAAGGCGATCCGGTCAGCTACCTGGGCCAGATATGCTTTGTGGGCGGGCCGAAGTTGCAGGCGTAGCTCCTTCGAACCAGGCTTGTCGATCAAAAAGAATGTGTAGAGCATTTTGGGATATCGCATCCTCGCAAGTGCCGTGGACAGGGAACATCGCAGTCGGCGGGTTGACGCTCGCAATATCGAAGAAGCCCCAAGAGCGCGGCGTTCAACCGCGCAGTTCTTCGGGGAAAACAAAGGCCACCGGACATCGGACACCGCCGACGATCGGCTTGGCTTGCCTTGACTCGTCCAGGTCCTTTACTCGAGGTCGTGGAGCCTGGGCGTTGATGATGGTCGCGATATGCCGGCGTATCGAATCACCACCGACGGGGGCCGCAATGGGCCCCGGGGGGGGGGGGTGGTTTGGCCGGGGAGTGGTTGACGGGGGGGGGGGCCCCGGGCTCCCCCCCCGGGGCCCAGACCCCCCCGGCCGCCGGGGACCGGGGTAGCCC
>NZ_JBGLYN010000044.1:0-52612 GCF_047304045.1 Variovorax sp. Varisp85 | reverse complement strand
GGTTTTGGGGGGTTTGGGGCCCAGCGGCGTGGGATGAGCCGACGGCAATTGACATGCCGCCTGCCCCCACCCCTGCCCTCCCCCAGCGGGGAAGGGAGAAATGCGGGGTCATTCGAGGGCTTCGCATGCAGCAGCGATGCGCTGGCATGCCTCTTCCAGCTGCGCCATCGACGTCGCATACGAGATGCGGAAATACGGCGCCAGCCCGAACACGCTGCCCGGCACCACCGCCACCTCGAACTCCTGCAGCAGGTAGCGGCAGAAGTCGCTGTCCGTCTGCAGCAGCGTGCCGCCGCGCGTGCGCTTGCCGAGCGCGCCGGCGCAGCTGGCGAAGGTATAGAACGCGCCTTCGGGCACGCGGCAATGCAGCCCCGGCGCGCGGTTCAGCGCGGCCACCACGAAGTCGCGCCGCGCCGGGAAGTCGGCGCAGCGCTCGGCCACGATCTCCTGCGGCCCGGTCAGCGCCTCGATGGCCGCGGCCTGGCTGATCGACGAAGGGCACGAGGTCGTCTGGCTCTGCACCACGGCCATCGCCGCGACCAGCGCGCGCGGCCCCGCGCCGTAGCCCACGCGCCAGCCGGTCATCGCATAGGCCTTCGATACGCCGTTGACGGTCAGCGTGCGTTCGCGCAGGCGCGGCTCCACCGCCACCGGCGTCGCGAATGCCAGTCCGTCGTAGAGGATGTGTTCGTAGATGTCGTCGGCCAGCACCCACACCTGCGGATGCCGCAGCAGCACCTCGCACAGCGGCTTCAGCTGCGCCGCGCTGTAGGCCGCGCCGCTCGGGTTCGACGGCGAATTGACGAACAGCCAGCGCGTGCGCGGCGTGATCGCCGCCTCGAGCTGCGCGGCATCGAGCCGGAAGCCATTCGCCTCGGTGCACGCCACCGGCACCGGCACACCGCCGCAGATCTGCACGATGTCGGCGTACGAGGTCCAGTACGGCGCGGGCAGGATGACTTCATCGCCCGGGTCCAGGCTGGCCATCAGCGCGTTGAAGATCACCTGCTTGGCGCCTGCGCTCACGCTGATCTCGTCGAGTGCAAAGTCGAGCGCGTTGTCGCGCTTGAACTTCAGCTGCACTGCCGCCTTCATCGCCGGGCTGCCGTCGAGCACCGTGTAGCGCGTGTCGCCCCGCCCGATGGCGCGCACCGCCGCGTCGCGCACATTCTGCGGCGTGTCGAAGTCGGGCTCGCCCGCGCCCAGCACGATCACCGGACGGCCCGCGCGCTTGAGCGCGTTGGCGTGGTCGGTGATGCGCAGGATTTCCGAGACGCCGATGGCGCGCACGCGCTGCGCCGGCGAGAAGACGACAGTGTCCGTGGTCACTTGGCGTAGGCCTCCAGTGGCTTGTCGTTGGGTTCGAGCATCAGCTGCTTGAGCGCCGTGCTCATCGGCAGGTTCAGGCTCGTGTTCTTCGGCGGGATGGCCGCCACGAACCACTTGGCGTAGATCTTCTCCAGGTCGCCGCTCTTCATCATGCGGCGCAGCGAATCGTCCACCGCGGCCTTGAAGGCCGGGTCGTCCTTGCGGAACAGCAGCGCGATCGGCTCCGAGCCCAGCGGCTCGCCCACGATGCGGTAGGCCGCGGGGTTCTTGGAGTTCGCGATGATCCCGGCCAGCAGGTTGTCGTCGAGCACGAAGGCGTCGGCGCGGCCCGACTCCATCAGCAGAAAGCTCTCGAGGTGGTCCTTGCCGAGCATCGTGTTGTACGAGACATTCTGCGCGCGCTCGCGCTTGCGCAGCAGCTGCACGGCGGTGGTGCCGGTCGATGCCGACACGTTGCGGCCCGCGAGCTGGTCGAGGTTGGCGATGCCCGAGTCGACCTTGGTCGCCATGCGCACTTCGCTCACGTACGTGGTGAGCGCGAACGCCACCTGCTGCTGGCGCGCGGTGTTGTTGGTGGTGGGGCCGCAGCCGATGTCGAGCGTGCCGTTCTGCACCAGGGGGATGGTGTTCTGCGCGGTCACGGCCATGTATTCGAGCTTCGCCTGCGGCACGATGTCCTTCAGCACGCGCTCGCACAGCTCGACGTGGTAGCCCACGTACTTCTCGCCCGCGCCCAGCATGTAGGCCATCGGCGGCGAGGCTTCGCGCACGCCGAGCACCACCTTGCCGCTGGCCTTGATCCTGTCGAGCGTGCCGCCGGCGGTTTGCGCGGCGGCGCCCAATGCGAACGCGAGCGATGCTGCGGCGGCGATGGTCTTGAATCTCGTCCTCATGTCTTCTGTCTCCTGGTGGTTATTCTTGATTCGCGGGACATCGCGGAACCAGCTTCGCCGGGCCGCAGATGCCGCCCCCCAAAGGGGGTTGGCGCAGCGACCCGAAGTGCGCGAAGCCTGGGGTGAGTCTTACTCTCCGATGTCGAAGGTCACGCCCTGCGCCAGGGGCAATGCCGTCGAGTAGTTGATGGTGTTCGTCGCGCGGCGCATGTACGCCTTCCAGCTGTCGGAGCCGGCTTCGCGGCCGCCGCCGGTTTCCTTCTCGCCACCGAAGGCGCCGCCGATTTCCGCGCCGCTCGGGCCGATGTTGACGTTGGCAATGCCGCAGTCCGAGCCCGCGCTCGACATGAAGCGCTCGGCCTCGCGCACGTTCAGCGTGAAGATCGACGACGACAGGCCCGCGCCCACCGCGTTGTGCCATTCGATGGCCTCATCGAGCGAGCTGTAGCGCACCACGTAGAGGATGGGCGCGAAGGTCTCGCGCAGCACCGGGCCGTCGTGCGTCTTCAGCTCGACCAGCGCGGGGCGCACGTAGTACGCGTCCTTGGTGCCGAGGCCTTCGACGCGCTGGCCGCCGTGCACCGTGGCGCCGGCCTCGCGGCTTTCGCCGAGCGCCTTCTGCATGCCGTCGAAGGCTGCGCGGTCGATCAGCGGGCCGACCAGCGTGCCGGCCTCGCGCGGATCGCCCACCTGCACGTTGCCATAAACCTTCGCAAGCTTGGGCACCAGCGCGTCGTACACGCTGTCGTGCACGAACAGGCGGCGCAGCGTGGTGCAGCGCTGGCCGGCCGTGCCCATGGCAGCGAACGCGATGCCGCGCAGCGTGAGGTCGAGGTCGGCCGAGGGCGTGACGATGGCCGCGTTGTTGCCGCCGAGTTCGAGAATCGCGCGGGCGAAGCGCGCGGCCAGCTTCGGTCCCACCTGGCGGCCCATTGCCGTCGAGCCGGTGGCCGAGAGGATCGGCACGCGATGGTCATCGACCAGCACCTCGCCGATGTCACGCTGGCCCAGCAGCAGGCCGAGCAGGCCCTCGGGCGCATCGCCGAAGCGCGCGACGGCGCGCTTCGCGATGGCATGCACGGCCAGCGCGGTCAGCGGCGTCTTCTCGGAAGGCTTCCACACCACCGAGTCGCCGCACACCAGCGCCAGCGCCGCGTTCCACGACCACACGGCCACCGGGAAGTTGAAGGCCGAGATCACGCCGCACACGCCCAGCGGATGCCAGGTTTCCATCATGCGGTGCTCGGCGCGCTCGGTGGCCAGCGTGAGGCCGTAGAGCTGGCGCGAGAGGCCGACCGCGAAGTCGCAGATGTCGATCATTTCCTGCACTTCGCCCGCGCCTTCGGACGGGATCTTGCCGGCCTCCAGCGTGACGAGGCGCCCGAGGTCGCCCTTGGCGGCGCGCAGCTCTTCGCCGAGCAGGCGCACCAGCTCGCCGCGGCGCGGGGCCGGCACGCTGCGCCAGGCCTTGAAGGCTTCGTGCGCGTGGCCGATGGCAGCGGTGGCCTCGGCCGGCGTGGTCTGCGGCACCTGTGCGATGACCTCGCCGCTGACGGGCGAGCGCACCGTCAGCGTGCCCCCGGTGTGGGCCTCGGGGGGCACGCCCAGGCGCTGCAGCAGCTGCTCGACTTCGGTGGGGACGGAGGGGGAGGTGTTGGCTTCGGACATGGACGCGCTCCGGGAAGGAGGAGAAAGGAGGACCCGGCCAATATCTGCGAATCCCGCGCGCTTGCCTAGTGAAAATATGGAAGGACCTGATGCGTTTCAGGAATGAACTCGCACGTTCATGGCTAGCGCACCAACCGGGCGGCAGCCATCACCCACAGCACCACCAGCATGCCGTTGCTCGCGGCGAACAGCACCAGCCGGTGGATCACGTGGTTGTAGGTCAGGTGCACCACGCTGTGCAGCGCGCGCAGGCCGACGTACACCCAGGCCAGCCAGATCGCCGCGGGCGTGGGAAGCGCCGCCACGTAGAAGAGCAGGCACACCACATAGAACAGCACCGGCAGCTCCAACAGGTTCATGTAGTTGCGATTCGGGATACGCACGGCGTCGGGCACGGCAGCCGATTCGCCCAGCTTGAAATCGATGCCCCGGACCTCGCGGCGCCGCACGGCACGGATGCGCACGATGGGGATGAGCAGCAGCACCAGGCCAGTGAGGCCGGCGAGGGCGAATACGGGGTAGAGGATCGAGGGGTTGTTCATGAATGGGACTCCTCGCGCGGACACGAGGAAAGCTGAAATTTCCGCTCGATATGATGCCCGCGACGCCTCAGCGTCAAGAACTAAAAAAGGGAGTAACAGTGACGACAGAAGCAATCTCGGTCGGTCGAATCCAGCATTCGGCACCGACCTTCACGCTCTATGGGCGCATCGCCGCAGCACCCATAGGCAAAGTTGGCAAGCCGCATCCAAGCTTGCACATTTCGCTCATCATTGACGACGCATACAACGGCATCACCGTCATTGACGGGCAACCCACAATGGCGGAAGCGGGCCTGCGCAACGTGCTGCGGATCAGAACCAACATGTACACAAATTCGCTGCCCCCGGGTGTCGTGGTCAAGATTCCATTGGCGGCGCCCAATGGCATGAGTCCCGAGACGTTCTCTCAGGAACTGATAAAGCGGGCCCTGAATTTTTCTAGCTACGTGTCGCCCTACAGCTTCCCTGCACGGCTGCGGGGCGACAGGATGAACCCCGGCGAATACAACAGCAGCTCGTATCTCGCCGCGCTTCTCAAAAGCGTGATGGGCTACGTTCCCGAGCTCAGAGTCGCGGGCTACCAGACGCCCGGCTGGGAAGAGCCCATGCCGCTGCACTTCTTCAAAGGTGAGGCGATCCGATGAAGCCCGGCTGGCGTCTCGGGCTGAATGTTGCCGCCTGGACCGTGGCGATCCCGATCCTGGGGATCATCGGCTCGGTGCTTGGCAAGACGATGTTCCGCTCGGGCGAAGCCGAAGTGATCATGGCCCACGCCATAGAGGTGGTGCTCGTTCTGTGGGCGGCCGTCATTTATTGGCGCTGCGTTCCTTCGACACCGAGCGTGCTGCGGCGCGCGATCTACCTTGCGCTTTTTGTGGCGACGATGCTTGTCGTGGGCTACTTCGCACTGGGCGCGGCCGTCATGGTCGTCGTCTTGCTCTTCGGCCTCTGACTTCAGGCCGGAGCCTCGGGCAGGCTGATGCGCTGCCCAGCCGGCGAGCTTGCCAGGCTCTGCGCGGGCCTCCTCAACGTCGCATCGAACGGATTGATCTTCGGCCCGATGGCCGCGGCCTCGCGCTTGAGCAGTTCGACCACCGTCGGCATGCGGTCTGCATTGAGCCGGTCGGCAATCGTGCCCACGCTCAGTGCCGCCACGGCACGCCCCTCGCGGTCGAGGATCGGCACGGCCACGCCCGCCATGCCTTCGAGCAGGCCCGTGTTGCGCCCCGCATAGCCCGCCTGCCGCACGCGCTCGATCTCGGTGCGCAGGTACACCTCGTCGTACACGCCGTACTCGCGCACGCGTGAGAGGTTGAAGCGGATCACCTCTTCGCGCTCGGCCTCGGGCAGGAAGGCCAGGATCGCCAGCGCGCCCTGCCCCACGCCCAGCGCGATGCGCCCGCCGATGTCGCCTGTAAACGAGCGAATCGGGAACGGCCCTTCGCTGCGGTCAAGGCACACCGCGTCGAAGCCACTGCGCGCCAATAGAAAGATGCTGTCGCCCAGGCTCGCGCACAACCGCAAGAGCACCGGCCGGCAAATGGAGCGCAGGTCGCCCGGGTTGCCCGCGCTCGCTGCGAGCGCGAAGAAATCGATGCTCAACCGATAGAGCTTGCTGCGCTCGTCCTGCTCGACCATGCCCTCGGCCATGAGCGACTGCAGCAAACGGTGCGTGGTGGCCTGCGTGAGGCCCACGGAACGTGCGATCTGGGTCACGCGGCCGCCCTCGCCCTGCACCGCGCCGAGCGCGCGGATCACCGAGAAGACGCGTGGCACGCCGCCGCTGGCCGCCGATGGGGTTTCCATACCTTGCTCCTGTGGAATTCAATCTATCGATTAAGGCAATCATATTCCATTGAACGGAATAAATTGAATAAAGATTCTGATTAATGGAATACCCGAAGCGAACTGGCGCATTCATTGCAATAGAGTGAATTGAAATCGGCAAGTGGTCCATGGCACGCACCAAGGTGTCGCACGCCCCTTTTGCCACCGACAGAAAGGCTTTCCCATGTCATTCCTCCGGCTCACCGACGTGACCAAGTTCTATGGCTCCGCCCGCGCGGTGTCGGCCATGAACCTCACGGTAGAAAAGGGCGAGTTCGTCTCGCTGCTCGGCCCTTCGGGCTGCGGCAAGACCACCACGCTGCAGATGATTGCGGGCTTCGAGGCCGTGAGCAGCGGCCGCATCGAGCTCGCGGGCAAGGACATCACGCACGCCAAGGCCAACACGCGCGGGCTGGGCATCGTGTTCCAGACCTATGCCCTGTTTCCGCACATGACGGTGGCCGACAACGTGAGCTTCGGCCTCGAGATGCGCAAGATGCCCAAGGCCGAGCGCGCCGAACGCGTGAAGCAGGCGCTGGCGCTGGTGCACCTCGAAGCGCATGCCACGCGCTATCCGCGCGAACTCTCGGGCGGCCAGCGGCAGCGCGTGGCGCTGTCGCGCGCGCTGGTGATCGAGCCGCCGGTGCTGCTGCTCGACGAGCCGCTGTCCAACCTCGACGCCAAGCTGCGCGAGGAGATGCAGTTCGAGCTGCGGCAGATCCAGCGCAAGGTCGGCACCACCACGGTGATGGTCACGCACGACCAGAGCGAGGCCATGTCGATCAGCGACCGCGTGGTGGTGATGGAAGGCGGCTGCGCCACGCAGATCGACCATCCGCAGCGCGTGTACGAACATCCGAGCACGCGCTTCATCTCCACCTTTGTCGGCAAGGCCAACCTGCTCGATTGCCGCGTGTCCGGCAGCGGCGCCGCGCGCACCTGCGTCGAAGTCGGCGCGCTCTCGCTCGACGTGGACGACACGGGCTTCGGCGTCGACACGGCCGCGCTGCTGAGCGTGCGGCCCGAGAAGCTGCAACTCGTGCCGACGAGCCGGGGCCGGCTCGACGGCGAGGTGCAGGAACGCTTCTTCCTCGGCAGTCAGTGGCTCTACCGCGTGGCCACGCCCATCGGCGACCTCACGGTGCTGAGCCCCAACGATGGGCGCGATGCGCTCGAAGAAGGCGCCCGCACCGGCATCGACTGGCCGGCGCACTGCATGCGGCTGCTGCCCGCGGACGCCACCGCGAAGGCCGTGATGGCATGAGCACCTTGCAGAACAAGGCCACGCCCTGGTGGCTCTCCGGCCCCGCGCTGCTGCTGTTCAGCGCGCTGCTGCTGGTGCCGCTCGCACTCACGGCCGTGCTGTCGTTCAACGTGTACGACCCGGCCACCGGCCCGAAGTCCGGCGAGTTCACGCTGGCGCACTACGCGCTGGTGTTCTCCGACTCGTACTACCTCGGCATCTTCTGGCGCACCTTCTGGGTCTCGGGCCTGGTCACGCTGATCTGCGTGCTCGTCGGCGCACCCGAGGCCTACGTGCTGAGCCGCATGCGCAACCCATGGCGCTCGGTGCTGCTGCTGGTGGTGCTCGCACCGCTGCTCGTGTCGGTGGTGGTGCGCGCCTTCGGCTGGAGCATGCTGCTCGGGCCCGAGGGCGCGGTGAACGCACTGCTGCAATTGCTGGGCGTCGGGCCCGTGAAGATCCTCTACACCAACACGGCGGTGATCATCGCGCTGGTGCACGTGATGCTGCCCTTCATGGTGATCCCGGTGTGGACCTCGCTGCAAAAGCTCGACCCCGGCGTGGAGAACGCGGCGCTCTCGCTCAATGCCACGCCCTTCACCACGCTGCGGCGCATCGTGCTGCCGCAGGTGATGCCGGGCATTCTCTCGGGCAGCCTGATCGTGTTCGGCCTGGCCGCGAGTTCGTTCGCGATTCCCGGCTTGCTCGGCGGGCGCCGGCTGAAGATGGTCGCGACCATCGTCTACGATGAATACCTGAGCGAACTCAACTGGCCGCTGGGCGCGGCCGTGGCGCTGGTGCTGCTGGTGGCCAACCTCGTGGTCATGCTCAGCTACAACCGCCTGGTCGAAGGCCGCTACAAGAAGGCATTGGGATGAAAAGAAACGGCCCCATCGCCCTCGCGTTCAACGCGCTCGTCATCACCTTCATGCTGGCGCCGCTGGTGGTCGTGTGCATCGTGGCGTTCACGCCCGAGAACACGCTGACCATTCCGACCACCAGCTTCTCGCTGCGCTGGTTCAAGGCGGTGTTCGCGCACCCCGACTTCATGCAGTCGTTCTGGAACAGCCTGTGGCTCGCACTGAGCTCGGCCACCATCGCCACGCTGCTCGCGGTGCCGGCCGGCATGGCGATCACGCGCTACGCGTTTCCGGGGCGCGACTTCCTCAACGGCCTGTTCCTCTCGCCGCTGATCGTGCCGCACCTGGTGCTGGGCGTGGCGCTGCTGCGGCTGTTCGCGCTGGTCGGCGGCACCGGCAGCTTCGGCTGGCTGGTGATGGCGCATGCGCTCATCGTCACGCCCTACACGCTGCGGCTGGTGGTGGCGGCGCTGGTGGGCTTCGACCGCAGCGCCGAGCAGGCCGCGCTGTCGCTGGGCGCGAGCCAGGCCACGGTGTTCCGCCGCATCACGCTGCCGATGATCCTGCCGGGTGTCACGGGCGGCTGGATGCTGTCGTTCATCAACAGCTTCGACGAAGTGACGATGTCGATCTTCGTGACCGCACCGAGCACGGTGACGCTGCCGGTGCGCATGTACATGTACGCGACCGAGTCGATCGATCCGCTGATGGCCGCGGTGTCGGCGCTGATGGTGGCCGTCACGGCCTTCGCAATGGTGCTGCTCGACCGTGTCTACGGACTCGACCGCGTGCTGGTGGGGCGCAGATAGATGACCATGACTGCACACGCCCTGCTTCACCGCGTGGCCGAGAAAAGCGGGCGCGAAGCCGTGCCCTTCACCCTCGATGGCGCGCCCGCGAGCGCGCTGGCCGGCGACACCGTGCTGACTGCCGTGCTCACGCAATGCGACCAGCTGCGGCGCAACGAATTCAGCGGCCTTCCGCGCGCGGGCTTCTGCATGATGGGCGCCTGCCAGGACTGCTGGATTGCCACGGACGAAGGCGAGCGGCTGCGCGCCTGCTCGACCTTCATCGCGCCGGGCATGGCGCTGGTCACCGGAAAGAACGGCGCATGACGAAGGCAGACGCAATCCGCCCCGTGATCGTCGGCGCCGGCCCGGCCGGTGTGCGCGCCACGCAGACACTGGTGGCGCATGGCCTGCGGCCCGTGGTGATCGACGAGGCGCCGCGCGCCGGCGGGCAGATCTACCGCCGCCCGCCAGCCGGCCTCGCGCAGCGCACGGCGCGAACGCTCTATGGTTTCGAGTCGAAGCGCGCCGATGCCGTGCACGCGGCCTTCGACGCGCTGCAGGGCCGCATCGAGCATCTGGGCGACAGCCTGGTGTGGAACGCCCAGGACCATCGGCTCGACGTGATGCACAACCCCACGCGCAGCAACCGCCGCGTGCCCTACAGCCACCTGATCGCGGCGACGGGCGCCACCGACCGCGTGCTGCCGGTGCCGGGCTGGACGCTGCCCGGCGTCTACACGCTGGGCGGCGCGCAAGTGGCGCTCAAGTTCCAGGGCTGCGCCATCGGGCAGCGCGTGGTGTTCATGGGCACGGGGCCATTGCTGTACCTCGTGGCTTATCAATATGCGAAGGCCGGCGTGAAGGTGGCCGCGGTGCTCGACACCGCGCGCCTTGCCGACCAGCTCGCGGCCACACCTGCGATGCTGACCCAGCCCGCGGTGTTCGCGAAGGGCGTGTACTACGTCGGCTGGCTGCGCGCGCACGGCGTGGCCTTGCACAGCGGCGTGCGTCCGTTGCGCGTGCTCGGCGACGAACAGCAAAGCCGCGTGACCGGCGTGGCCTGGCAGGACGGTGCCGGAGAACGCACGCTGGCCTGCGACGCCGTCGGCTTCGGCTACGCGCTGCGCTCCGAAACACAGCTGGCCGACCTGCTGGGCTGCCGCTTCGACTACGCGCCGCTGCACCGCGCGCACCTGCCGGTGCGCGATGCGGCTGGGCGCTCCAGCGTCGAGGGCGTGTACCTCGCGGGCGACGGCGCCGGCATCATGGGCGCGGACGCGGCCGAGTGGGCGGGCGAACGAGCGGCGCTGGCGCTGCTGGCGGACAACGGCGTGGCGGTCGATACGGCACGCGCAGCCGAACTCGAACGCAGGCTGCACAAGCTCGCTGGCTTCCGCCGGGGCCTCGAACGCGCCTTCCCGGTACCGCAGGACTGGGCCGCGCATGCGCCCGACGAGCTCGTGATCTGCCGCTGCGAAAACGTCACGGCGGGCACCTTGCGCCAGACCGTCGCCACGGCCGGTGCCGACGAGCTGAACCGGCTCAAGGCCCTGTCGCGCGTCGGCATGGGCCGCTGCCAGGGCCGCATGTGCGGCGTGGCCGCGGCCGAGATCCTCGCGCATGCGACGCAGCAGCCGCTGCAGCAGGTCGGCCGCCTGCGCGGGCAGGCGCCGATCAAGCCGATCCCGATCCGGCTCGTGCCCGCCGAGGGGGCCGACGCATGAGCGCCGCGCCGGGCCGCCCCAAGCAAGCGCGCACCGCAGCGCGAAGCGCGGAGGTTATTGAATGAGCTCGATCAAGAAGTTGCAAACCGACGTCGCCATCATCGGTGGCGGCATCGTCGGCTCCTCCGCCGCGCTGGCCTTGCGCCGCATGGGCGCCAGCGTGGTGCTTCTCGAGCGCGACCTCTGCGGCTCGCGCTCCAGCGGCGTGAACTTCGGCGGCGTGCGCCGGCAGGGCCGCTCCCTGAGCCAGTTGCCGCTGACGCAGCGCGCGCACCGCATCTGGGGCCGGCTGCCCGAGCTGCTGGGCACCGACGGCGAATACGTCCGCTCGGGCCATTTCAAGATCGCGCGCAGCGAAGCCGACATGGCCTCGCTGGAGCGCTATCGCGCGATGAGCAGCGACTTCGACCTGGGCCTCGAACTGATCTCCGCCACGCGCCTGCGACAGCAATGCCCCTGGCTCGGCACTCGCGCCGTGGGCGGCTCGCTGTGCGCGGAAGACGGGCAGGCCAATCCGCGTCTCGTGTCGCCGGCCTTCGCGCTGGCGGCGCAGCGCGCGGGTGCGCTGGTCTTCGAGCGGCATAAGGTCGACGAGGTCGCGCACGACGGCGCCACGTTCATGGTGCGCAGCGGCAACGCGCTCGAAGTGCAGGCGCCCCTGCTGCTCAACTGCGCGGGCGCATGGGCCGGCGCCATCGCGGCGCAGTTCGGCGAGAAGCCGCCGATGTTCTCGCGCAGCCCCATGATGGCAGTGACCGAGCCGGTGCCGCACTTCATGCAATGGAGCCTCGGCGTGGAAGGCGGCGGCATCTACTGCCGGCAGGTGGCTCGCGGCAACCTCGTGATGGGCGGCGGCACGGGCATCACGCTCGATGCCGAACGCGCTCGCGCCGAAAGCGACGCCATCGCCGTGCTCGCGCGGCAGGCCGTCGAGCTGCTGCCCGCGCTGCGCCACGCGCACATCATCCGCACCTGGGGCGGCACCGAAGGCTACCTGCCCGACCGCGAACCAGTGCTCGGACCGAGCCGCACCACACCGGGGCTGTTCCACGGCTTCGGCTTCGCGGGTGCGGGCTTCCAGATCGGCCCGGCCGCCGGCGAAGTGCTGGCCGAGCTGGCGCGCGACGGCCGAAGCGACACGCCCATCGACGCCTTCGCCATCGAGCGCTTCGACGAAGAACCCGTTTCCCCATCCCTCGCCGCTTCCCCCACCTGAACTGATTGGAGAGCATCACCATGTCCCGCACCGCCAAGTCCCCCTTCCTCCTCGCCGCGCTGCTCGCAGCCGCGGGCATCGCCAGCGCGCAGACCAAGACCATCTACATCGGCATGAACGGCGGCACCATGGAGAAGGCGTACACGCAGTACGTGTTCCCCGCCTTCGAGAAGGCCTACGGCGCGAAGGTGGTGGTGGTGCCCGGCACCTCCTCCGACATCCTCGCGAAGGCGCAGGCCAACAAGGACAAGCCGCAGATGCACGTGATGTTCCTGGACGACGGCATCATGGTGCGCGCCATCGGCATGGGCCTGTGCCAGAAGCAGAAGCCCAGCCAGTCCCTCAGCGAGATCTACCCGGCCGCGCGCTTCAAGGACGACATGGCCAGCGGCGTGAGCCTGGGCATGACCGGCCTCGCCTACAACGCCAAGATGTTCAAGGAAAAGGGCTGGGCGCCGCCCACCTCGTGGATGGACCTGGCCGACCCGAAGTACAAGGGCAAGGTGGTGTTCCAGTCGATGTCGTCCTCGTCCTTCGGGCTGCACGGCTTCCTGATGTTCAACCGCATCCAGGGCGGCAACGACAAGAACGTGGAGCCCGGCTTCAAGGCCTGGCCCACCACCATCGGGCCGAACGTGCTGGAGTACATCCCCAGCTCGGCCAAGCTCTCGGAGATGGTGCAGACCGGCGAAGCGGCAATCTTCCCGCTCACGCCCACGGCCGTGGCCGCGCTCAAGACCAAGGGCATTCCGGTCGAGTACGCACCGCCCAAGGAAGGCGCCGTGGTGCTCATGGTCGGCCAGTGCGTGATCGCCAACAACAGCGAGCCCGAGCTGTCGCAGAAGCTCGCCGAGTTTTTGCTGAGCCCCGTGGCTCAGGCCAACGTGCTGCAGTACGGCGCGCAGATCCCGACCAACCCCAAGGCCCCGGCCGTGGGCGAAGGCGCGGCGCAGGTGGCGGACATCAACAAGTGGATGAAGACCGCCGTCACCATCGACTGGGAAAGCATCAACGCGAACCGGCCGGCGTGGAACGCGCGCTGGAACAAGACCATCGAGCGTTGATGCGACACGCCGCGGTGTTCGCACACCGCGGCGCGCCCGGCCTCAGCTCTTCACGAACGCCAGCAGGTCGGGGTTGATCACGTCCGCATGCGTGGACAGCATGCCGTGGGGGTAGCCCTCGTAGCTCTTCAGCGTGCCGCGCTTGAGCAGCTTGGCTGCGAGCGGCCCCGAATTCGCATAGGGCACGACCTGATCGTCGGTGCCGTGCATCACGAGCACCGGCACGTCGATCTTCTTCAGGTCTTCGGTGAAGTCGGTCTCGGAGAAGGCCTTGATGCACTCGTAGTGCGCATTGGCCGCGCCCATCATGCCCTGCAGCCACCAGCGGTCGATGAGGCCCTGCGAGACCTTCGCGCCCGGCCGGTTGAAGCCGTAGAACGGGCCGGTGGGTATGTCGATGAAAAACTGCGTGCGGTTGGCCGTGAGCGCGGCCCTGAAGCCGTCGAACACCTCCATCGGCAGGCCGCCGGGGTTGGCCGCTGTCTTGAGCATGATGGGCGGCACGGCGCCCACCAGCACGGCCTTGGCCACGCGGCCCGGTTTGGCGCGCGCCACGTAGCGCGCCACCTCGCCGCCGCCCGTCGAATGGCCGATGTGCACGGCGTCCTTCAGGTCCAGCGCGTCGGTCAGCGCCGCCACGTCCGACGCGTAGGTGTCCATCTCGTGCCCGCCCGCGGTCTGCGAGGAGCGGCCGTGGCCGCGGCGATCGTGCGCGATCACGCGGTAGCCCTTGCCGATGAAGAACAGCATCTGCGTGTCCCAGTCGTCGGCGCTCAGGGGCCAGCCGTGATGAAAGACGATGGGCTGCGCGTTGCGCGGTCCCCAGTCCTTGTAGAAGATGTTCGTGCCGTCCTTGGTGGTGACAAAGCTCATGGTGGGGGATCCTTTCGTGTGGTCAGCGTGCTTTTGCGCGGCAGCCGCGCTCGAAGCACCGAGGGCGGACACGGTCGCGATGCCGGCCGCGCCGGCCAGAATACGTCGCCGCGAGGCACCTGTCGCGGGGGTCGTCTTGATGTCGGACATGCTTCTTTCCAGGGCAGGGTTGTTGGGCAGCGAAAGCGGAATTGCCTCGCCGGACAACGCACTGTCGGCTAAACGGCGCGGCAAATCTTGAACAAAATGCCTGCGCCTTTCACGTTGTCACCCTGCGCGCGACCTCAGCGGTTGTCTTCGACGATCCAGCCTGCTGCCTTCTCGGCCATCATCAATGTCGGGCTGTTGGTGTTGCCGCTGGTGATGGTCGGCATCGCGCCGGCATCGACCACGCGCAGGCCCTGCACGCCGCGCACGCGCAGCCGCGAATCGAGCACGGCCATCGGGTCGCCCTCGGCGCCCATCTTCGTGGTGCCGACCGGATGGAAGATGGTGGTGGCGATGTCGCCGGCCAGCCGCGCGAGATCTTCGTCGCTCTGGTACTGCACGCCGGGCTTCCATTCCTGCGGGTTGTACTTGGCCAGTGCGGGCTGCTCGGCGATGCGGCGCGTCACGCGCAGCGAGTCGGCTGCCACCTTGCGGTCTTCGTCGGTGCTCAGGTAGTTGGGCGCGATGGCCGGTGCGTCCTCGAAGCGCTTGCTCTTGATGCGCACCGAGCCCCGGCTCGTGGGGTTGAGGTTGCACACGCTCGCGGTGAAGGCCGGAAAGCTGTGCAGCGGATCGCCGAAGGCGTCGAGCGACAGCGGCTGCACGTGGTACTGCAGGTTGGGCCATTCGTGCTCGGGCGAGCTGCGCGTGAAGGCGCCCAGCTGCGAGGGCGCCATGCTCATCGGGCCGCTGCGCTTGAGCAGGTATTCGAGGCCGATCTTTGCCTTGCCGACCATCGACGAGGCCATCACGTTGAGCGTGGGCGCGCCGGCGATCTTGTAGACCGCGCGGATCTGCAGGTGATCCTGCAGATTGGCGCCGACGCCAGGGGCATCGAGCACCACGTCGATGCCGTGCTGGCGCAGCAGCTCGGCCGGGCCGACACCCGAGAGCTGCAGGATCTGCGGCGAGCCGATGGAGCCTGCGCTCAACACAACCTCGCGCGACGCGGTCGCGGTGGTCATCTCGCTGCCGTTCCACACTTCCGCGCCCGTGCAGCGACGCGTGCCGTCGGGCAGCGTCTCGAACAGCAGGCGCGAGACCTGCGCGCCGGTCCAGAGTTCGAAGTTGGGCCGGCCGTAGCAGGTCGGGCGCAGGAAGGCCTTGGCGGTGTTCCAGCGCCAGCCGTTCTTCTGGTTGACCTGGAAGTAGCCCACGCCCTCGTTGCTGCCGCGATTGAAATCGGTGGAGTGCGGCACGCCGGCCTGCACCGCAGCTTCGGCAAAGGCGTCGAGGATGTCCCAGCGCAGGCGCTGCTTCTCCACCCGCCATTCGCCGCCCGCGCCGTGCATCTCGTCGGCGCCGAGGTAGAAGTCCTCGTGCTTCCTGAAGGCCGGCAGCACGTTTTGCCAGCGCCAGCCGTCGTCGCCGGTGAGGTCGGCCCAATGCTCGTAGTCACGCGACTGGCCGCGCATGTAGATCATGCCGTTGATGCTGGAGCAGCCGCCCAGCGTCTTGCCGCGCGGGTAGCGCAGCACGCGGCCGTTGAGGCCGGCGTCGGGCTCGGTGCTGTAGAGCCAGTCGGTGCGCGGGTTGCCGATGCAGTAGAGGTAGCCGACCGGAATGTGGATCCAGTGGTAGTCGTCCTTGCGGCCGGCCTCGATGAGCAGCACGCGCTTGCTCTTGTCGGCACTGAGCCGGTTCGCCATGAGCGAGCCGGCAGTGCCGGCGCCGATGATGATGTAGTCGAAGGTGGTGTCGCTCAATTGGTTGTCTCCTTCTGCTCGTTCTTATTTGCCCACGGCGCCCCACCGCGCCGTTGCCATTTGCCAGTACCAGTGCTCCCGCGGAACCGGCTCCGCCGGGCCGCCGGGAGCGCCCCCTTGAGGGGGGATGCGAGCGACACGAAGTGCGCGAGAGTCGGGGGTGAGCCTATTTTGCCGTCGGCATCACGAACTCGGCGCCCTTGCCGATGCTCTCGGGCCAGCGCTGCATGATCGACTTCTGCTTGGTGTAGAAGCGCACGCCCTCTTCGCCATAGGCGTGCATGTCGCCGAACAGCGAGCGCTTCCAGCCGCCGAAGCCGTGCCAGGCCATCGGCACCGGGATCGGCACGTTGATGCCCACCATGCCCACCTGGATGCGGCGGCCGAACTCGCGCGCCACGTTGCCGTCGCGGGTGAAGCAGCTCACGCCGTTGCCGAACTCGTGCGCGTTGATCAGGTCGACCGCGTCCTTGAAGTTGGCCACGCGCACGCAGCCGAGCACCGGGCCGAAGATCTCTTCCTTGTAGATGCGCATCTCGGGGGTGACGTGGTCGAACAGCGTGCCGCCCATCCAGAAGCCATCGCCGCAGCCTGCGCCGGCCTTGTTGCCGTCGAACTCGCGGCCGTCGACCAGCAGCTTCGCGCCTTCCTTCTGGCCCAGATCGATGTAGCCGGTGATGCGCTCATGCGCGGCGCGCGTGACGATCGGGCCCATCTCGGCCGCGAGGTTCTCGCCATCGAGCACCTTCAGCGTCTTCGTGCGCTCGATCAGCTTGGGCAGCAGCTTGTCCGCCACGTCGCCCACCAGCACCGCCACCGAGATGGCCATGCAGCGCTCGCCGGCCGAGCCGTAGCCCGCGCCGATCAGCGCGTCCACCGCCTGGTCGATGTCGGCGTCGGGCATGACCACCATGTGGTTCTTCGCGCCGCCCAGGGCCTGCACGCGCTTGCCGTGGCGGGCGCCGGTCTCGTAGATGTAGTTGGCAATCGGCGTGGAGCCCACGAAGCTGATGGCCTTGACGTCGGGGTGCTCGAGCAGCGCATCCACCGCCGCCTTGTCGCCCTGCACGACGTTGAACACGCCGTCGGGCAGGCCGGCTTCCTTCAGCAGCTCGGCCATGCGCAGCGATGCGCTCGGGTCGGTCGGGCTGGGCTTGAGCACGAAGGTGTTGCCGGCGGCAATCGCCACCGGGAACATCCACATCGGCACCATCACCGGGAAGTTGAAGGGCGTGATGCCGGCGACCACGCCCAGCGGCTGGCGCAGCGTCCAGTTGTCGATGCCGGTGCTCACCTGGTCGGTGAAGTCGCCCTTGAGCAGCTGCGGAATGCCGCAGGCGAACTCGACGATGTCGATGCCGCGCGAGACCTCGCCCTGCGCGTCGGTAAACACCTTGCCGTGCTCGGCGGTGATGAGGTGGGCCAGCTCGTCCTTGTGCTCGTTGAGCAGTTGCAGGAACTTGAACATGACGCGCGCGCGGCGGATCGGTGGCGTGTCGGCCCAGGCCGGGAAGGCGGCCTGCGCGGCGGCCACGGCAGCCGAGACCTGCGCGGCGTCGGCCAGGCCGACCTTGCCGGTCACGGCGCCGGTGGCGGGGTTGGTCACGTCCTGGGTACGGCCGGAGGTGTTGGCGGCGGGCTTGCCGCCGATGAAATGATCGATGGAGGTGGGCATGGAGAAGGCTTTCGCTGACGCAGAAGAATGAGGGCGGGTGCGGCCAGTTTAGGCAGCACCTCGGCGCGCGCCTAGACGCGAAGCTTGAACTTATTGTTCATCCTGCTGAACAATGGATACATGAAACCCCAAAATATCGAAGCGCTCTGGACGCACCTGCACTGGCTCACGGTGCTGGCGCAGCAGGGCAGCTTCACGGCGGCGGCGCTGCGCCTGGGCGTGAGCAAGGCGGCCATGAGCCAGCGCATCGCCGAGCTGGAGCGCGCGGCCGGTGCGCCATTGGTGCAGCGCACCACGCGCAGCGTGCGGCTCACCGAGGCCGGCCAGCGGCTGGTGGAGGACATGCGCGGCCCCTTCGAGCAGATCGCCCACAGCTTCGCCGGCGTGCGCGACCTCGCGGGCGTGCCGCGCGGGCTGGTGCGGGTGACGGCGCCGGTGGCTTTCGCGCGCCAGCAGCTGGTGCCCCGGCTGGCTGACTTCCTGCGCGCGCAGCCGGAGGTGCGCATCGAGCTCGACCTGTCGGACCGGCTCAGCTCGCTCGCGATGGAAGGCTTCGATCTGGCCATCCGCCACACGGCCGCGCCGCCGGACACGCACGTGGCCTGGACGCTGTGCGAGACCCGCTCGGTGCTGGTGGCCAGCCGCGCCTACCTGCGCCGCCGCGGCACGCCGCGCGAGCCGCAGGCGCTGGCCGGCCACGACTGCCTGCACTACCCGCGCGCGCAGGAAACGCCGACCTGGCATTTCGAGGCCCGCGCGCCGCAGAAGGGCAAGGCCGCGGCGCCGCGCATCACGGTGCCGGTCTCGGGCCCGCTGGTGGCCAACAACAGCGAGGCGCTGCGCGACGCCGCCCTCGGCGGCCTGGGCATCGCGCTGGTGCCGGACTTCAGCGCCCAATCGGCGCTGCAGTCGGGCAAGCTGCAGCAGGTGCTGCCGCAATGGCGTTCGGTGGGCGCGTTCGGCGAGCGGCTGTATGCCATCCGGCCCTATGCCACGCACGTGCCGCAGGCAGTGACGGCCTTCGTGGCGTGGCTGCGCGAGGCGCTGGCGGCGGGCTTCGCGGCATGAGCGGGCCGCGGCCGGGCCGGAGGCCGTCGCGAATCGTGAAAAAGGAAACCGAAAAACGGCGTCGCGCCCTACGCAAACGAGGGGTCTGCGACACATGGCGCACGGATGCACCCGGTTACGATGCGCGCATCCAGCCCTGCACCTGTTAACTTTCCCTCTCATCCGCCCTATGTCCCCTGCCACATCGCCTGCCGACGCTCCCGCCGCCGACGGCGCGCGGCCCCGCGTCGGGCGGCGGGAGCAGGACGGCCGCCAATGGACGGTGGCCAGCGGCTGCTGGACCACGCTGGCAATGTCGTCCAAGCCGGCCTGGCAGGCACTGGCGAAAGACCTGGCAGCCGCCCCGACCGCGGACGACCGCGCCTGGGACCTGCGCCCCATCGAACAGCTCGACCACATCGGCGCGCAGCTGCTGTGGGAGCACTGGCACCACCAATGGCCCGCGACGCTCGAGATGTCGCCGCAGCACAAGGCGGTGCTCGACCAGGTGGCGCAGTACACCGTGCCGACGCCGGCCGAACCCGGGCCTTCGCTGAACGACCGCGTCCGCGCGTTCACGCACCTCGGGCCGCGCGCGATGTTCGTCATGCGCGACCTGACGGAACTCATTGGCCAGCTCGCGCTCGACATCGGCAAGCTGATCCGCGCGCCGCACCGCGGGCCGTGGCGCGATTTCTCGGGGCACCTCTACCAGTTCGGCGCCACGGCGCTGCACATCACGGCGCTGGTCGGGCTGCTGATCGGCGTGGTGCTGGCCTACCTGATCTCGCAGCAGCTGCGCCAATATGGCGCAGAGACTTTCGTGGTGAACATCCTCGGGCTGTCGCTGGTGCGCGAGCTCGGGCCGGTGCTGGCGGCCGTGCTGATCGCCGGGCGCTCGGGTTCGGCCATCACGGCGCAGATCGGCGTGATGCGCGTGACGGAAGAGCTCGACGCGATGCGCGTGATGGGCATTCCGCACGGCTTTCGCCTCGTGATGCCGCGCGTGCTGGCGCTGGCCATCGCCATGCCGCTGATCAGCCTGTGGACCTCGATGGCCGCGCTGGCAGGCGGCATGCTGGCGGCCGACGCGGCGCTGGACATCTCGCCGGCCTACTTTCTCTCGGCGTTGCCGCGCGCGGTGCCGATCTCGAACCTCTGGCTGGCCACGGCCAAGTCGGCGGTGTTCGGCATCCTGATCGCGCTGATCGGCTGCTACTTCGGCATGAAGGTCAAGCCCAACACCGAAAGCCTCGGGCGCGGCACCACTTCGTCGGTGGTCACCTCGATCACCGCGGTGATCCTGGTCGACGCGTTGTTCGCCGTGCTCTTCAAGGGCATCGGCTTCCGTGCATGAGGGCGTGAAACCATGAGCATGCCCGTGCGCCCCGACACCGACACCACCGTGGTGGACATCCGTGGCCTGTGGACGGCGTTCCAGAGCGCCGATGGCGAACAGGTGGTGCACCGCGACCTGCAGCTGCACATCGACCGCGGCGAGGTGCTCTCGCTGGTCGGCGGCTCGGGCACGGGCAAGACGGTGCTGCTGCGCCAGATCCTCGGGCTCGAAAAACCCACGCGCGGCCATGTCGAGGTGCTGGGCCAGGAGCCCGGCGAGCTCAGCGCCTCGGGCGCGGCCAACGTGGGCATGCTGTTCCAGCACGGCGCGCTGTTCTCGGCCTTCAGCGTGCTGGAGAACATCGCCTTTCCGCTGCGCGAGCTGAAGCTGCTGCCCGACGAGCTGATCCGCCACGCGGCGCTGGTGAAGCTGCAGATGGTGGGCCTGGGTCCGCAGCATGCGAACAAGAGCCCGGCGGACCTGTCGGGCGGCATGATCAAGCGCGTGGCGCTGGCGCGCGCGCTCATCATGGACCCGCCGCTGCTGCTGCTCGACGAGCCCACGGCCGGCCTCGACCCCGAGGCCTCCGACAGCTTCTGCGACCTGCTGCGCGGCCTGCACCGCGAGCTGGGCCTCACGGTGGTGATGGTCACGCACGATCTGGACACGCTGTTCGACCTGAGCACCCGCATCGCGGTGCTGGCCGACCAGAAGGTGATCGTCACCGGCACGGCGCGCGAGGTCATCGCGTATCCGCACCCCTTCATCCACGAATACTTTCTCGGCGGGCGCGGCCAGCGCGCCCTGGAGGCGCTGCACGACAAGCCCGCCGATGCACCATCGCAGCCCGCCAGCGCGGGCGAACGCTGAAAGGCAGACACACCATGGAAAACAAGGCCCACGCCCTCGCCGCCGGCGCCTTCGTGCTCGGCCTGATCGCCGCGCTCGTCGCGCTGGTGATCTGGTTCACGCGCGACAACACCGTGCGCAACATCTACGAGCTCTCCACGCGCGACGCCGTGAGCGGCCTGCAGCCGCAGGCGACGGTGCGCTACCGCGGCATCGCGGTGGGCAAGGTGACGTCGATCGACTTCGACCCCAAGGTCAAGGGCAATGTGCGCGTGCGCATCTCGGTCGACGAGCGGGTGCCGCTCACCACCTCCAGCTTCGCCACGCTGAGCTACCAGGGCGTGACCGGCCTGGCCTTCATCGCGCTGGACGACAAGGGCGAGTCGAACGTGGCGCTGAAGCCGGACGACGACAACCCGCCGCGCATCCCGCTCAAGCCGTCGATACTGGCGCAGCTGCAGGACCGCGGCGAAGCCATCATCAACCAGGTCGAGGAAGTGACGAAGCGCGCCAACACGCTGCTGAGCGACCCCAACCAGAAGCGTGCGGCCGACGCGCTGGAGAGCATCGCGGCCGCCTCGGCCAGCGCCAACACGCTGCTGAAGACGCTGGACAACACGGTGAAGACCGGCCTGAACCCTGCGCTGACCAAGTTGCCGGACACGATGGCCTCGGTGAAGAAGGCGGCCGGCGACGTCTCGCGCGTGGCCAACAACTTCAACACCACCGTGGGCCGGCTGAACGCACCCGAAGGCCCCGTCGAACGGCTGAGCGAGGGCACCAAGGCGCTGGCGCAGGCGGTCGATTCGTTCAACGCGGCCACACTGCCGCGCGTGAACCGCGTAGCCGACGACACCTCGCACGCCGTGCGCCGGCTGGGCCGCGCGGCGGACAGCATCAACGACAACCCGCAATCGCTACTGTTCGGCAACGGCGGTGCGGCCGCGGGTCCGGGCGAACCGGGTTTCAGCGCGCCGGCCGCGACACGGCCCTGATTGAGGGAGGACCATCGACCATGAACGCCATTCGCTCCTTGATGAACCCGGCTGCCGCCGTCCTGGGCTGCGTGCTGCTGGCCGCCGGCTGCGGCGCGCTGCCCGACAAGCCCACGCGCGCCACGCTCTACGACTTTGGCCCCGGCCTGGCGGCGCCTGCCGCGGCCGCGCCCTCCTCCGCCGCCCCTCTCCCCACGCTGGCGCTGGCCGAGTTCGACAGCAACACGCGCCTGGATGGCACGCAGATCCTCTACCGGCTGGGCTACGCCGACGCCAACGAGCTGCGCCCCTACGGCCAGTCGCGCTGGAGCCTGCCGCCGGCGCAACTGCTGCGCCAGCGGCTCAGCGACACGCTGGCCGAACGCCGCACCGTGCTCGGCCCGGCAGAAAGCGCCACCATCTCGCGCAGCAAGGGCGAGGTGCCAGACATGCTGCGCATCTCGCTCGACGAATTCAGCCAGTACTTCGACTCGGCAAGCGCCAGCGTCGGCCTGGTGCGCCTGCGCGCCACGCTGGTCCGCAGCACGGCCGGCGGCGACCGCGTGCTGGGCCAGCGCGTGTTCACCGTGCGCCGCCCCGCGCCCAGCGCCGACGCGCCCGGCGGCGTGAAGGCACTGATTGCAGCCAGCGATGCCGCGGTGGCCGAGGTGGTGCAGTGGGTGGGGCAGCTGCAGCAGCAATCGCCGCAGGCGCCCCGGTAGTCACAACCTGATGGACGGAGGATCGATCCCATGAACGCGACACGCATCGTCGGCATCCTGCTGATCGTGGGCGGCATTGCCGTCCTGGGCCTCGGCAGCTTCAGCTTCACCAAGGAAACTCATCAGGCCAAGCTGGGCCCGCTGGAGCTCTCGATGAAGGAGAAGCAGACCGTCAACCTCCCGGCCTGGGCCGGCGTGGCCGCCATCGTGGTGGGCGGCGCGCTGGTGCTGCTGGGCGGCAGGAAGGGCTGAACCTTCAGCCCGGGGTGGCCGGCGCGGGGGTGGCGCCCAGCCGCTGCGACACCGTGCCCGCGCAAGCCTTGAGCGCACGGGAAATCTCGCCATCCCACGCGGTATCGAAGATGCCCGCCGGGCCGATGGCGGTCAGGGCCAGCACGATGGCACCGGTGTGGTCGAAGACGGGCGCGGCCATGGCGCTGACACCCTGGATGACCTCGCCGTCGGAGCGGCTGATGCCGTGCGTGCGCACTTCCTGCAGCTGGCGCTCGAAATCGCTCCACGACGGCAGAGGCTGCACCGGCGGCATGCCGGCGGGCGGGTTCGGCTCTGCCCCCTTGCGCTGGCCCCGGCGCTGGCGCTCTTCCTCGAGCAGCTGGCGCACCGCGTCGGCATCGAGGTAGGCGGCGAACACCCGGCCCGAAGCCGTGTTGGTCAGCGAGAACACCGTGCCGTGCCGCATGTTCACGTGCACCGGCGACGGCGACTCGGCCGTGCGCACGATGGTCGCGCCGCGCGCGCCCCACACGGCCAGCGCCACGGTGTGGCCGGTCTGCTGCGCGAGCTGGCCGATCAGCGGGGTGGCGATGTGCACCGGGTCGGCCTGCTGCAGGCTGATGAGGCCCAGTTGCAAGGCGAGCGGGCCAAGCAGATAGTGGCCGCTGGCGCGGTCCTGCTCGATCAGGCCCAGGCGCCCGAAGCTGACCATGTACGGATGCGCCTTGGCGGCCGTCATGTCGGCCTCGCGCGCAAGGTCCTTCAGCGCCATGGGCCGGCCGTGGTGCACCAGCGCGCGCAGCAGCTGGCCGCCGACTTCGATGCTCTGGATGCCGCGCTGGGCGCGGTCGGTGTCATTGGCTGCCATGGCCGGCCTCGCCTTCTGGTCGTTCGTTCATGAAGAAGGGATTAGACATTAACTGATCCGCGGTTTACACTGCGGAAATTCGTTAACCGCGAATTCGTTTGCTTTAAACGAATCAAAGACCCACCCACCGACGGAGACACCCGATGAGCCAAGCCAAGAAATTCGCCAGCCAGGCCGACATGGAAGAGAAAAAGGTCACCTTCAGCCAGATCTCGGAACATGCCTGGGCCTACACCGCCGAGGGCGACCCGAACACCGGCATCGTCATCGGCGACGACTGCGTGCTGGTGGCCGACACCCAGGCCACGCCCGCCATGGCGGCCGACGTGGTGCGCCGCATCCGCGAAGTGACCGACAAGCCCATCAGGTACGTGGTGCTCACGCACTATCACGCGGTGCGCGTGCTGGGCGCAGCGGGTTACGGTGCCGAGCACATCCTGGCCAGCCAGGACACGCGCGACCTGATCGTGGAGCGCGGCGAGGAAGACAAGGCCAGCGAGATCGGCCGCTTCCCGCGCCTGTTCCAGAACGTCGAGACCGTGCCGCCGGGCCTGACCTGGCCCACCATGACCTTCACCGGCAAGATGACGCTGTGGCTCGGCAAGCTCGAAGTGCAACTGATCCAGCTGGGCCGCGGCCACACCAAGGGCGACACCGTCGTCTGGCTGCCGCAGGAGCGCACGCTGCTGTCGGGCGACCTGGTCGAGTTCGGCGCCACCCCGTACGCCGGCGACGCCTATTTCAAGGACTGGCCGCAGACGCTGGACAACATCGCCGCGCTCAAGCCCGTGGCGCTGGTGCCGGGCCGCGGCGCCGCGCTGACCACGCCGGCCGAGGTGGCCGAGGGCCTGACGGGCACGCGCAACTTCATCTCCGACGTGTACGCCAGCGTGCAGGAGGGCGTGAAGGCCGGGCGCGACCTGAACACGGTCTACAAGGACACGTACGCAAAGCTCAAGCCCAAATACAGCCAGTGGGTGATCTTCGACCACTGCATGCCGTTCGACGTGAGCCGGGCGTACGACGAAGCCTCGGGCCATGCAGACCCGCGCGTGTGGACGGCGCAGCGCGACATTGACATGTGGAAGGCCCTCGAAGGCTGATCCCGCATTGCTCCCTCCCCCGCTGGGGGAGGGCTGGGGTGGGGGCAGGCAGAGCGCCAGTTTCGAGCGCCGTCGAGCCCCCATCCCGACCTTCCCCCAACGGGGGAAGGAGCAAGACAAAAGACACGGAGACAACACGTGATCGACTATCAAAGTCTGCGCTTCGACTACCGCCGCCACGCCGACCAGGACGCTGCCACACCCGCCCATCACCCCGTGGTGATCGTCGGCGCCGGCCCCGTCGGCCTCGCGCTCGCCGTCGACCTCGCGCTGCGGCAGGTGCCCGTGGTGCTGCTGGACAACGACAACACCCTGTCCAGCGGCTCGCGCGCCATCTGCTTCGCCAAGCGCACGCTCGAAGTGTTCGACCGCCTCGGCTGCGGCGACCGCATGGTCGACAAGGGCGTATCGTGGAACGTGGGGAAGGTGTTCTTCCACGACGAGCAGGTCTACCGCTTCGACCTGCTGCCCGAGCCCGGCCACGAGCGCCCGGCCTTCATCAACCTGCAGCAGTACTACATCGAAGGCTACCTCGTCGAACGCGCGGCCACGCTGCCGCTGATCGACCTGCGCTGGAACAACAAGGTCACCGGCATCGCGCAGCGCGGCGACGGCGCGGTGCTCACCGTGGAGACGCCCGAAGGCAGCTACCAACTGCAGGCCGGCTACGTCGCCGCCTGCGACGGCTCGCGCTCCAACCTGCGCCAGCTGCTGGGCCTGGAAGCCAAGGGCCGCGTGTTCCGCGACCGCTTCCTGATCGCCGACATCACGATGGACGCGCACCTGCCGACCGAGCGCCGCTTCTGGTTCGACCCGTCGTTCCATCCGGGCCAGAGCGTGCTGCTGCACAAGCAGGCCGACGGCATGTGGCGCATCGACTTCCAGCTCGGCTGGGACGCCGACCCGGTGGAAGAACGCAAGCCCGAGAACATCACGCCGCGCGTGCGCGCGCTGCTCGACAGCATCGGCTTCGAGGGTGTGCAGTTCCAGATCGGCTGGGCCAGCGTCTACACCTTTGCCTGCCAGCGCATGGAGCACTTCCGCCAAGGCCGCGTGCTGTTCGCGGGCGACTCGGCGCACGGCGTGTCGCCCTTCGGCGCACGCGGCGCCAATTCGGGCGTGCAGGATGCGGACAACCTGGGCTGGAAGCTCGCGGCCGTGGTGCAGGGCCACGCGCCCGACACGCTGCTCGACAGCTACGCCAGCGAGCGCGAATACGCGGCCGACGAGAACATCCGCAACTCCACCCGTGCCACCGACTTCATCACGCCCAAGAGCGAGGTGAGCCGCCTGTTCCGCGACGCGGTGCTGGAGCTGACGAAGCGCCACGCCTTTGCACGCACGCTGGTCAACAGCGGACGGCTGTCGGTGGCCACGGTGCTGCGCGATTCGCCTTTGAACACGGCCGATGCCGACACCTTCTCGGGCGCGATGGTGCCAGGCGCCGCGGCGGCCGACGCGCCGGTGGTGCATGCGGACGGCAGCACCGGCTGGCTGCTGCGCGAATGCCACGTCTCGCAATTCACCGCGCTGGTTTTCGGCGAGGGCGAGGCGGCCGAGCGCAGCCTGGGCGAGCTCAAGGCCAGCGACCTGCCGCTGCACGTGGTGCGCGTCGAGGACGGCGCCCGGGGCAGCGAACTCGCCGCGCAGCGCTACGACGCCCGGCCCGGCACCGTGTACCTGCTGCGGCCCGACCAGCATGTGTGCGCGCGCTGGCGCCAGCCCGCGGCGGCGGACATCCGCGCGGCCATCGACCGCGCACTCGCAAAGGCGTGAAGAACACCATGCAGCAACAACACCTGATCACCGCGCCGAACCTCGACGCCCCCGACGATTTCTACGAAGCGCTCATCGAGGCGCACCAGGGGCTCTCGACCGAGGAGAGCCACGCCTTCAACGCGCGCCTCGTACTCGTGCTGGCCAACCACGTCGGTTCGCTGGCCGTGCTGCGCGAAGCCTTCGACGCGGCCCGCGCGGGCTGAGCACCACCGCATTCCAACCTCATCGCGACTCCCGAAAGAGCAAGCACATGACCCAAGCAACCCGGTCCCCCGAACGGCGCTACCAGAGCGGCTTCGGCAACGAATATGCCTCCGAGGCCGTGCCCGGCGCGCTGCCGCAGGGCCGCAACAGCCCGCAGCGCGGCCCCTTCGACCTCTACACCGAGCTGATCTCGGGCACCGCCTTCACCGCGCCGCGCCACGAGAACCGTCGCACCTGGCTGTATCGCCGCCAGCCGTCGGTGGTGTCGGGCCGCTACCAGCCGTACGCGCAGCCGCTGTGGAGCACCGGCGCCGACCGCGAGGTCGCGCTGCCGCCGGAGCCGCTGCGCTGGCACCCGCAGCCGCTGGACGAAGCGGCGGCCAAGGCCGACTTCATCGACGGCATGCGCACCATCGCGGCCAATGGCGACGCCGAATCGCAGGTCGGCATCGGCTCGCTGATGTACCTCGCGGGCCGCTCGATGGAGCGCCGCGCCTTCGTCAACGCCGACGGCGAGATGCTGGTGGTGCCGCAGCAGGGCCGCCTCGTCATCACCACCGAACTCGGCGTGCTCGACGTGAAGCCCGGCGAGATCGCGCTGCTGCCGCGCGGCATGGCCTTCAAGGTGGCGTTGCCTGACGGCCTCTCGCGCGGCTACGTCTGCGAGAACTACGGCGCGCACTTCCGCCTGCCCGAACTCGGCCCGATCGGCTCGAACGGCCTGGCCAACGCGCGCGACTTCCAGGCGCCGGTGGCGGCCTTCGAGACCGAGGAAGGCGGCTACGAGATCGTCAAGAAGTTCGGCGGCCGCTTCTGGCAGGCGCCGATGAAGCAGTCGCCCTTCAACGTGGTCGCCTGGCACGGCAACCTCTCGCCGGTGAAGTACGACACGGCGCACTTCATGGTGATCGGCTCGATCAGCTTCGACCATCCCGATCCGTCGATCTTCACCGTGCTGACCTCGCCGAGCGACACGCCCGGCACCGCCAACTGCGACTTCGTGATCTTCCCGCCGCGCTGGATGGTGATGGAGAACACCTTCCGCCCGCCGTGGTTCCACCGCAACCTGATGAGCGAGTTCATGGGCCTGGTGCTGGGCGAGTACGACGCCAAGCCGGGCGGCTTCAAGCCCGGCGGCGCGAGCCTGCACAACTGCATGGTGCCGCACGGCCCCGACGAGGAAGCCTTCGACAAAGCCACGCACGCCGACCTCAAGCCGCACAAGCTCGACAACACGCTGGCCTTCATGTTCGAGAGCCGCTATCGCTTCGTGCCGACGAACTTCGCGCTGAAGAGCCCGGCGCTCGACACGGACTACGCCGATTGCTGGGCCGGCCTCAAGGACCAGTTCAAGGCATGACGAAGACACCGTTCACCCTCACGCGCCGCGCTGCGGCCGTGGCATTGCTGGCCGCGCCCCTGTTCGCGCAGGCCGCCGACTACCCCTCGAAGCCCATCCGCTTCATCGTGCCCTATACACCCGGCGGCACCACCGACCTGGTGGCACGCACCGTGGGCCAGAAGGTGTCGGAAAAACTGGGCCAGCCGGTGCTGATCGACAACCGCGGCGGCGCGGGCGGCAACATCGGCATGGACGCGGTGGCCAAGGCCCCGCCAGATGGCTACACCATTGGCTTCGGCGCGATCTCGACCAATGCGCTGAACCCGCACATCTACAAGTCGATGGCCTTCGATCCGCGCAAGGACTTCACCGCCATCAGCCTGCTGGGCACCTCGACCATCGTGCTCGAAGTGCCGGCGGCCTCGGCCGTGAAGTCGGTGCCCGAGCTGATCGCGGCCGCGAAGAAGAACCCCGGCCTGCCCTACGCCACCGCGGGCGCCGGCACCTCGATGAACCTGGCCGGCGTGATGTTCGCGCAGATGACCGGCACCGAGTTCGTGCACGTGGCCTACAAAGGCAGCGGCCCGGCCATCACCGACATGCTGGGCAACAACATCGGCGTGATGTTCGACAACCTGCCGGCCTCGCTGCCGCACATCCAGGCTGGCAAGCTGCGCGCGCTGGCGGTGGCGGGGCCGAGCCGCTCGCCCTCGCTGCCCGACGTGCCGACGATGGCCGAGGCGGGCCTGAAGGGCTACGCGCTGGAGCCGTGGTTCGGCGTGTACGGGCCGGCGAAGCTGCCGGCATCGGTCGTGAAGGCGCTGAACGAAGCCTTCGTCGAGGCGCTCGCGATGCCCGACGTGAAGGCCAAGCTGGCGCAGGCCGGCTTCTCGCCGCGCGGCTCGACGCCGCATGAGCTGGCGACGCTGACCGAGACCGAATACCAGCGCCTGGGTGACGTGGCCAAGAAGGCCGGCATGACCGCAGACTGATCAGACAGACAAACAGACATCGAGCAGAAAGACATCCATGACCGCACTGAACGCCACCCATGACCCGAAGCTGCGCAGCTGGGTCGCATCGGCCAACGAGGCCGGCTGCGACTTCCCGATCCAGAACCTGCCCTTCGGCCGCTTCCGCTTCGCCGGCAGCAATGAAGCCTTCCGCATCGGCGTCGCCATCGGCGACCAGGTGCTGGACCTGCGCGCGGCGGGCCTCGTCGACACCGACGACATGAACGCGCTGATGAACGCCAGCGTGAAGGACCGCCAAGCCCTGCGCGCAGCGATCTCCGCCGGCCTTGCGGAAGGCAGCGACAAGCAGGCCGCGTGGTCGAAGGCGCTGCTCGCGCAAGCCGAGGCCGAGATGACCGTGCCCTGCCGCATCGGCGACTACACCGACTTCTATACCGGCATCCATCACGCGACCACCATCGGCAAGCTGTTCCGTCCCGACCAGCCGCTGATGCCCAACTACAAGTGGGTGCCTATCGGGTATCACGGCCGCGCATCGTCCATCGGCGTGAGCGGCCAGGTCTTCAAGCGCCCGCAGGGCCAGACCAAGGCGCCCGACGCAGCCGAGCCGAGCTTCGGCCCGTCGAAGCGGCTGGACTACGAGCTGGAGCTGGGCTTCCTGGTGAGCCGCGGCAACGCCCAGGGCGAGCCCATCGCCATCGCCGATGCCGAGGAACACCTGTTCGGCGTGACACTGCTCAACGACTGGTCGGCACGCGACCTGCAGGCCTGGGAATACCAGCCGCTCGGCCCCTTCCTCTCGAAGAACTTCGCGAGCACGCTGTCGCCCTGGATCGTGACGATGGAGGCGCTGGCGCCCTTCCGCGCGAAATTCGAGCGTCCCGCCGGAGACCCGCAGCCGCTGCCGTACCTCGACTCGGCGTCGAACCGCGAGAGCGGCGCGCTCGACATCACGCTCGAAGTGCTGCTGCAGACCGCGAAGATGCACGCCGAGGGCGTCGCGCCCGTGCGCCTCACGCGCGGCAACACCACGGAGGCCGCCTACTGGACAGCCGCGCAGCTGGTCGCGCACCACACGGTGAACGGCTGCAACCTGCAACCGGGCGACCTGCTGGGATCGGGCACGCTGTCGGGCCCCAAGGCCGACGAAGCCGGCTCGCTGATCGAGCTGACGCTGGGCGGCAAGCAACCGATCACGCTGCCGAACGGCGAGAAGCGCACGTTCCTGGAGGACGGGGATACGCTGGTGATGCGTGGCTGGTGCGAACGTGACGGTGCGGTGCGCATCGGCCTGGGTGAAGTCACCGGCACCGTGGTCTGACGTCTTGTCCCCTCTCCCTCTGGGAGAGGGCCAGGGTGAGGGCAGCCGGCCTTGCAACATCGTGCGGGCTTCATTGCCGCTCACCCTCACCCCAACCCTCTCCCCAAGGGGAGAGGGAGCAGGAGATCAGGGCGCGGCTGCGGGAGTCGCCGCAGCGGCAGGCCATGCCACTTCGCTCGCCACGCGCGGCTTGCCCATCGGCGCGGCGGCCTTGCCGATCTTGATCGCGGCCATGTCGGCTTCGCTCGGGTATTGGTCCATCAACCAGTAGTCGAACACGCGGCGCGCAATGGGCGCCGCGGCGCCGGCGCCCCAACCCGCGTTTTCCACGATCACCGCGACCGCGATCTTCGGATCGTTCACCGGTGCGAAGGCCATGAACAGCGCATGGTCGCGCTGATGCTCTTCGAGTGCGCGCGCGTTGTACTTGGTGTTCTGCGCCTGCGTCACCGCCTGCGCCGTGCCTGTCTTGCCGGCCGCCTGGTAGCCCGCGCCCGCGAACACACCGCGCGCGGTGCCGCTGGTGACCACGCTGGTCAGGCCCTCACGGACCACCGCCACGTTGGCTGCCGCGAAGCCGAGGTTTTCCGCCGGGGGCTGGGGCAGCGGAACCACCTGCCCGCTCACCGTGTTGCGCGTGGCCAGCACGAGGTGCGGCTTGTGCTTCATGCCCCCGTCGGCCACGATGGACGTGGCCTGCGCGAGCTGCAGCATCGTGAAGGCGTTGTAGCCCTGGCCGATGCCCAGCGAGATGGTCTCTCCCGCGTACCATTTTTTCTGCTCGGGCCGCTTGTAGGTGTTGCGCTTCCACTCGGTGCTCGGCAGCACACCGCGCACTTCGCCGCCCAGGTCGATGCCGGTGATCTGGCCGAAGCCCAGCGGCTTCATGAAGTCGTGGATCAGGTCCACGCCCATCTCGTTGGCCAACGAGTAGTAGTAGATGTTGCTCGACAGCTGGATCGAGCGGCGCATGTCGACGCCCCCGATGTTGCCTTCAGGGCTGCCGAAGCGGTGGCCGCCGAAGTTGAAATAGCCCGGGTCGTTGATCACCACGCTGGGCCCGCGCTTGCCCGTCTGCAGCGCGGCGAGCGCCATGAAGGGCTTGTAGGTCGAGCCGGGCGGGTAGGTGCCGCGCAGCGCGCGGTTCAGCAGCGGCTTGTCGATGGACTCGGTCAGCGCCGCCCAGCTTTCGTTGTCGATGCCTTCGACGAACAGGTTCGGGTCGAAGGTGGGCTTGCTTACGAAGGCCAGCACCTCGCCGGTCTTGGGGTCGATGGCCACCAGCGCGCCGCGGCGGTCGCCGAACATGTCTTCCACCAGCTTCTGCAGCTTGATGTCGAGCGACAGCATCACCGTGTTGCCCGGCGTGGCGGGGTGGCTCGCGAGCCGGCGCACGGCGCGCCCACCGGCCGAGGTTTCCATTTGCTCCACGCCGGTCTGGCCGTGCAGCGTCTTCTCGTAGCTCTGCTCGATGCCGAGCTTGCCGATGTAGTCGGTGCCCTTGTAGTTGGCCTGGTCTTCCTCGTCCCAGTCTTCCATCGCGGTCTTCTCGCGCTGGTTGATGCGGCCGATGTAGCCGAGCACGTGCGAGGCCAGCTCCCCCTGCGGGTAGTTGCGGAACAGGCGCGCCTTGATCTCCACGCCCGGAAAGCGGTAGCGCTGCGCCGCGAAGCGCGCGACTTCCTCGTCGCTCAGGCGGGTGCGGATCGGAATGGAGTCGAAGCTGCGCGAATCCTCGCGCAGGCGCTTGAAGCGGCGGCGGTCGCGCGGCGAGACTTCGAGCACCTGCGTCAGGCTGTCGATGGTCTCCTCGACGTCGCCCACCTTCGAGGGCGTGATCTCCAGCGTGTAGGCCGAGTAGTTGGAGGCCAGCACGATGCCGTTGCGGTCGAGGATCAGCCCCCGGTTGGGCACCACCGGCACGATGGCCGTGCGGTTGCTCTCGGCCTGCTCGGCCAGGTCTTCGTGGCGCACGACCTGCAGGTACACCAGCCGCGCGCACAGCAGGCCGAAGGCAAACAGCACTGCAAGACCGATGACGATCACGCGGCGCTTGAAGCGCGCAAGGTCGGCGGCTACGTTGCGGATTTCGGTCATGGCGGAGGGAGCTTAGGCGCGCACAGGTGCGATGGCAAATGCGCCTCCCGAGCCGAACGGAAGCGGCGCGGATTCATCGCGAAACACCGCGGAACGGGCTTTGCCCGGCCGCTGGTGTTGCCCCCGGCGAGGGGGTTGGCGAAGCGACACGAAGTGCGCGAAGCCTGGGGGAGAGCTCATAGCGGACGGTTCTCGTCGGGTTCCGGGGTGCGGCGCTGTGGTGCGAGCAGCAAGGCGGTGACCAGTGGCCAGAGCGCAGCCTCGATGGCAGGCGAGACCAGCACCGTCCAGCCCGGGAACACGCCGCCGCCGACCATCCGCGTGATGACCTCGATCAGCTGCGACAGCGCGAACAGCGGCAGCACCTGCAGCGCCTGCGACGCCACCGGGTACCAGAGCAGGCGCCGGTGGATGGTGATCGCAAAGAAGCCCAGCGTCGTATAGGCCAGCGCGTGCTGGCCCAGCATCGAGGCCTGGTGCACGTCCATGCACAGCCCGAACACGAAGGCCGCGCCGACGCCCACGCGTGCGGGCTGGTGCACGCCCCAGAACACGATCACCAGCGCCAGCAGGTCGGGCATCCAGACGGCGCGGCCAATGGGAATCATGTTGACGAGCAGCGCCACGATGAGGCTCGACCACATGAAGACGGGGCTGACGGGCAGCAGGAGCTGCTGCTGGCCGGGACGCTTGATCATTGGCGCGCTCCCGGCTTCTTCTCGTTCTTGCCCGCGCCGGGCTTGCCTTCAGGCCGCTTGCGCTGCGTGGCCGCCGCGGGCGCGGGCGGCGGCGCCATCGGGGCACCGGTGGGTTCGAGCACCAGCACGTAGCGCGCGGCCGTCACGTGGGCCAGCGGCACGCAGTAGATGCGGGCGAAGGCGGAGTCGGCGCGGCGCTCGATGCGCTCGATCTTCGCCACCGGCAGGCCGGCCGGGTAGATGCCGTCGACGCCGCTGGTGGAGAGCAGGTCGCCCTCCTGCAGGTCGGCGTTGGCGGCCATGAAGCGCAGCTCCAGCCCGCCACCGTGGGCCGAGGCGTCGCCGAAGGCCACGCTGCGCACGCCGGTACGGGTGTTCTGCACGGGAATGGAAAGGTCGCGGTCGATCACCAGCGTGACCTCGCTCGTGAAGGGCAGCACCTGCGTGACCTGGCCGAGCACGCCGCGCGCGTCGATCACCGGCGAGCCGGGCGCCACGCCCTGGGTCATGCCCTGGTCGATGACGATCTTGCGGGTGTAGGGGTCGGCCGCGTCGTAGAGCACCTCCGCCGCGCGGCCCGGCGTCGTGGTGGTCTGGCGCAGTTCGAGCAGTTCGCGCAGGCGGGCGTTGTCCTGCGTCAGCGTGTCGGCCTGGGCGGCGCGTTCGGCCTGCATCATCAGCGCCTTGCGCGCGTCTTCCTCGTTGCGCTGGGCGGTCTGCAAGTCTTCGAGGTAGCGCCCGCCGCCGAGCACGGCCTGCACCGGCTTCATCGCCACCCATTGCACCGGGTAGAGCACCGCGCCGATACCTGCACGGATCGGCTGCACGATGCGGAAGCGTGAATCGGCCACCATGAGGAACAGGGCGAGCGCGCCGAAGAAGATCAGCTTGCTGAGTGCCGACTGCCCCTGGTTGAACAGGGGTGGCGCTGTGCGATCGAGCGTGCCCAGAGGCATGAATTCAGACCCGGCGGTGGTGCGGAATCAAATAACAAAAAGCCGGCCTGCGCAAGCAGAGGCCGGCCGATGATGGCTTTCGCGTTTTACTCGCTCGTGAAGATGCTGCCGAGACGGTCCATGCGTTCCAGCGCGATGCCGCAGCCGCGCACCACGCAGGTCAGCGGGTCTTCGGCCACCAGCACCGGCAGGCCGGTTTCCTCGGCCAGCAGGCGGTCGAGGTCGCGCAGCAGCGCGCCGCCGCCGGTCAGCATCATGCCGCGCTCGGCGATGTCGGCGCCCAGCTCGGGCGGCGTCTGTTCCAGCGCGTTCTTCACGGCCGAGACGATGTTGTTGAGCGGATCGGTCAGGGCTTCCAGCACTTCGTTGCTGCTGATGGTGAAGCTGCGTGGCACGCCTTCGGACAGGTTGCGGCCCTTGACTTCCATCTCCTTGACTTCGGAGCCCGGGAAGGCCGAGCCGATGTTCTTCTTGATGACTTCGGCCGTCGGCTCGCCGATCAGCATGCCGTAGTTGCGGCGGATGTAGTTGATGATGGCTTCGTCGAAGCGGTCGCCGCCCACGCGCACGGAGCCCTTGTAGACCATGCCGCCCAGGCTGATGACGCCCACCTCGGTGGTACCGCCGCCGATGTCCACCACCATCGAGCCCGAGGCTTCGCTGACGGGCAGGCCAGCGCCGATGGCTGCAGCCATGGGTTCCTCGATGAGGTAGACGGAGGTGGCGCCTGCCGCCTCGGCCGCGTCCTTGATGGCGCGGCGCTCGACCTGGGTGGAGCCGCAGGGCACGCAGATGATGATGCGCGGGCTCGGCGTGAGCAGCGTGCGCGGGTGCACCATCTTGATGAACTGCTTGATCATCTGCTCGGTGATCACGAAGTCGGCGATCACGCCGTCCTTCATCGGGCGGATCGCCTCGATGTTGCCGGGCACCTTGCCCAGCATGGCCTTGGCTTCGCGGCCGACGGCCTGGATCACCTTCTTGCCGTGGGGGCCGCCTTCGTGGCGGATCGCGACAACCGAGGGTTCGTCCAGCACGATGCCCTTGTTGCGAGCGAATATCAGGGTGTTGGCGGTGCCGAGGTCGATCGCAAGGTCGGTGGAAAAGTACCGACGAAAAGCTCCAAACATGTGCGGAATCCTCTGAGCACGGCCTGCGCATCGGCAGGTCGTCGCTCTATTTTTTGGGTCGTGTGACGGGGTGAATTGATCGTTTTTGGCGCAAAAGCCGGCGTGTTCGCGGGGGTTGCGGCAAAGGCGGGATAATAACCGAATCCCCTCTGATTCCTGTATTAGCACCCGTTTCGGCGTGCGATTACCCCCGCTTTTTTGGGCCGTCCCGACCTATGTCACTCTCCGCTTCAGATATTGCGCGCATTGCCTCGCTGGCGAGGCTGCAGCTTGCTTCCGGTGAAAGCGAGCGCATGCTCAGCCAGATCAACGGCTTCTTCGATTTAGTCGAACGTATGCGTTCCGTGGACACCACCGGCGTCGAGCCCCTGGCCCATCCCGTGGCCGCGCTCGAAGACATCACGCTGCGCCTGCGCGACGACGTGGTGAGCGAACCGGACAACCGCGAAGCCAACCAGAAGAGCGCCCCGGCCGTCGAAGCCGGCCTGTTCCTCGTGCCGAAGGTGATCGAATAATGAGTGGCGAACAATTGCACCAGATGGGCGTGGTCGCCCTGGCCCGCGCCCTGGCCGAACGCAAGGTCTCGGCCGTCGAAGCCTCGCAGGCGTTCCTGGGCCGCATGAAGGCGCACGAATCGCTGGGCACTTTTGTCGACATCAATGAAGAAGTCACGCTGGCCCAGGCCCGCGCCGCCGACACACTGATCGCCAAGGGCAATGCCCCCGCACTGGCCGGCGTGCCGATCGCGCACAAGGACATCTTCGTCACCACCGATTTCGCCACCACCGCCGGCTCGAAGATGCTCGCGGGCTACCGCTCGCCCTTCGACGCGACCGTGGTGCGCCGCCTGGCCGAAGCTGGTGCAGTCACGCTCGGCAAGCTCAGCTGCGACGAGTTCGCGATGGGCTCGGCCAACGAGAACGTCGCCGTGCCCGCCGTCGGCCACGACACCGCCGTGCCGGTGCAGAACCCGTGGAACCGCGAGCGCATTCCGGGCGGCTCGTCCGGCGCCAGCGCGGCGGCCGTCGCGGCACGCCTGGCCCCCGCGGCCACGGGCACCGACACCGGCGGCTCGATCCGCCAGCCCGCGTCGTTCTGCGGCGTGACCGGCATCAAGCCGACCTACGGCCGCGCCTCGCGCTACGGCATGGTGGCCTTCGCATCGAGCCTCGACCAGGCCGGCCCGATGGCCCGCTCGGCCGAAGACTGCGCGCTGCTGCTGTCGGCCTTCTGCGGCCCCGATCTCGACCGCGATTCGACCTCGCTCGACAAGCCCGCCGAGAACTTCGGCCGCTCGCTGAACGACTCGCTCGACGGCCTGCGCATCGGTGTGCCGAAGGAGTTCTTCGGCGAAGGCGTGGCGCCCGGCGTGCGCGCGGCCATCGATGCGGCGCTCTCGCAGTACGAGAAGCTCGGAGCGAAGCGCGTCGAAGTCACGCTGCCGCGCACCGAGCTGTCGATTCCCGTGTACTACATCCTGGCCGCGGCCGAGGCCTCGAGCAACCTGAGCCGCTTCGACGGCGTGAAGTTCGGCCATCGCGCGAAGCAGTACAAGGACCTCGCCGACATGTATGAGAAGACGCGCGCCGAAGGCTTTGGCGACGAAGTGAAGCGCCGCATCATGATCGGCACCTACGTGCTCTCGCACGGCTACTACGACGCCTACTACCTGCAGGCGCAGAAAGTGCGCCGCATGATCGCCGACGACTTCCAGCAGGCCTTCAAGCAGTGCGACGTGATCGCCGGCCCCGCCGCGCCCACCACCGCCTGGAAGATCGGCGAGCACGGCGGCGACCCCGTGGCCGACTACCTCGCCGACATCTTCACGCTGCCCGCATCGCTGGCCGGCCTGCCCGGCATGAGCGTGCCCGCGGGCTTCGACGGCGGCATGCCCGTGGGCCTGCAGCTGATCGGCAACTACTTCGGCGAAGCGAAGCTGCTGAACGCGGCGCACCGCTTCCAGCAGGCCACGGACTGGCACGCACGCACGCCGGAGGGCTTTTGAGATGAGCGAAACCGTGAACACATTCGAAGCACAACAACAGGGCCGCCCGACCGGCCCGCTGGTGCGCGGCTATGAAGTCATCATCGGCTTCGAAACGCACGCGCAGCTGTCGACCGCGAGCAAGATCTTCAGCCGCGCCTCCACCGCCTTCGGCGCCGAGCCCAACACGCAGGCCTGCGCGGTCGACCTCGCGCTGCCCGGCACGCTGCCCGTGATGAACAAGGGCGCGGTCGAACGCGCCATCAAGCTCGGCCTCGCGCTGGGCTCGCACATCGCGCCGCGCAGCGTGTTTGCGCGCAAGAACTACTTCTACCCCGACCTGCCCAAGGGCTACCAGATCAGCCAGTTCGAGATTCCCGTGGTACAGGGCGGCACGGTGTCGTTCTTCCTCGGCGAAGAGCAGAAGACCGTGCGCCTCGTGCGCGCCCACCTCGAGGAAGACGCGGGCAAGTCGCTGCACGAGGACTTCATCGGCCAGAGCGGCATCGACCTGAACCGCGCCGGCACGCCGCTGCTTGAAATCGTGACCGAGCCCGACATGCGCTCCACCGCCGAGGCCGTGGCCTATGCGAAGGAACTGCACAAGATCGTCACCTGGATCGGCATCTGCGACGGCAACATGCAGGAAGGCAGCTTCCGCTGCGACGCCAACGTGTCGGTGCGCAAGCCCGGCGACAAGCTAGGCACGCGGCGCGAGATCAAGAACCTGAACAGCTTCAAGTTCATGCAACAGGCGATCGACTACGAGATCCGCTGGCAGATCGAGGAGATCGAGGACGGCCGCAAGATCGAACAGGCCACCGTGCTGTTCAACCCCGACACCGGCGAGACGCGTGCGATGCGCGCCAAGGAAGACTCGGCCGACTACCGTTACTTCCCCGACCCGGACCTGCCGCCGCTGGTCATCGCTGCCGACTGGATCGAGCGCGTGAAGGCCACCATGCCCGAGCTGCCGCGCGCGATGGCCGAGCGCTATGTGCGCGAGCACGGCCTGTCGGCATACGACGCCGCCCAGCTCACGCAGAGCGCTGCGCTGGCCGCCTACTTCGACGAAGCCGTGAACGCGGGCGCCACGCCCAAGCTCGCGAGCAACTGGATCACCGGCGAGATGGCGCGCCGCCTGAACGCCGCCGAGATCGGCATCGAGGCCGCGCCGGTGAAGGCGCAGCAGCTGGCCCAACTGGTGAAGCGCATCGCCGACGGCACACTGCCGAACAACGCCGCGCGCCAGGTGTTCGACGCGCTGTGGACCGGCGAAGGCAGCGATGTCGACGCGATCATCGAGGCCAAGGACCTGAAGCCGATGGCCGACACCGGCGCGCTCGACAGGATCCTCGACGAGGTGATCGCGAAGAACGCCAAGAACGTCGAGGAATACCGCGGCGGCAAGGAGAAGGCGCTCAACGCCCTCGTGGGCCAGGTCATGAAGGCCAGCGGCGGCAAGGCCAATCCGGCGCAAGTCACCGAGTTGCTCAAGGCGAAGCTCGGCTAAGGCCCTTCGGGGAACACCGCAGAACCGGCTTCGCCGGGCCGCCGGTGTTGCCCCGGCAAGGGGGGCGGGCGAAGCGACACGAAGTGCGCGAAGCCTGGGGGGTTACCTGGGATTCCCGCCGTTCTGCGGCGACCACAGCGTTTTCAAGCGCGTGCGCTCTTCATCGAAGCGCGCATTCACCCGCTTCTTCTCTTCTTCCTGCTCGCCGATGAAGCGATTCTGCACCGCCACGCTCTGCGTGTTGTCTTCGAGCTTGCGGCGCACCGCGCCCGGCGCCTTGCTCGTGTCCTGCTTGTAGAACTCGAGCTCCTCGTCGATCTTCTTGCGGTCTTCGCCGAGTTCGGCGATGCGCTTCTTCGCGGCCTGCGTCACTGCGTCGATCTGTGACAGCGCCTCGGCGCGTTCGCGGTCGTGCGTGGCGGCATTGGGGTAGCGCACCAGCAGGGCCCGCTCGCGGCGGCGCTCGTCGGTCTGGCGCGCGGCCTGGATGGCGGCCTCGCGGGCGCGGTCTTCGCGCTCCTGCAGTTCGCGCGCGGTATAGGTCGGCTCGACCTTGCGGCGGGTGGAGCCGCTCGGGTTCAGCTCGCGCTGCTCGCGGTCGCTGCACTCGGCAATCGGCCGGTCGGCGGTCAGCGTGCGGCCGCGGGCGTCGGTGCAGGTGTAGATGCCGGGGGAGGCGCCCTCCACTTTCGGGGACTGCGCCTGCAGCGCGCCGCAGAACGAAGAAACAACCAGGAACAGGGAGGCCGACACCAACCGGCGGATCGGCAGGCCAGGGGCGCTTGCGTCGTGCATCGGGCGGCCTTGCCTCAGCTGGCGCCGTAGCGCGTGCGGTAGGCCAGCACGCGCTCGCGGTGCGCGCCCAGGTCGGCCGCGGCATTGCCCGAGAGGTAGCTCAGCAGGTCGTCCAGCGTGGCGATGGCGATCACCGACAGGCCGAGCTGGTTGCGCACGTACTGCACGGCGCTGTGGTCCACGTCGACGCCGTTCTCGGTCGCCTTCTCCTGCCGGTCGAGCGCGATGGCCACAGCATGCGGCGTGGCGCCGGCCGCCTGGATCGCCGCAATCGACTCGCGCACCGCGGTGCCGGCCGACATCACGTCGTCGACGATCAGCACGCGGCCCTTGAGCGGGGCGCCCACGAGGTTGCCGCCCTCGCCGTGCGCCTTGGCTTCCTTGCGGTTGTAGGCAAAGGGGTAGTTGCGTCCGCGCCGCGCGAGTTCCGCGGCCACCGTGGCGCCCAGCGGGATGCCCTTGTAGGCGGGGCCGAAGATCATGTCGAATTCGAGCCCGCTCTCGATCAGCCGGTCTGCATAGAATCCGGCGAGCCGGGCGATCTTGCCGCCGTCGTCGAAGAGTCCCGAATTGAAGAAATACGGGCTCATCCGGCCGGCCTTGGTCTTGAATTCGCCAAAGCGCAGCACGCCGGCATCCAGGGCGAACTGGACGAAGTCCTGTGCAACCGCGCTGCTTTTCTCACCATCTACAGCCATCGGGAATTCCTTGTGTTCAAACTGACCAGTCTCAATCTCAATGGCCTGCGTTCGGCCGCTACCAAAGGCGTGGCCGACTGGGTGGCCGAACTTGCGCCGGATTGTATTTGCATGCAGGAGATACGCGTCCAGGCCAGCGACGTCGAGGGCCGGTTCGAGGAAATGGCCGGCCTCAAGGGCCATTTCCACTTCGCCGAGAAGAAGGGCTACGCCGGTACCGCCGTGTACACCAAGCACGCTCCGAGCCAGGTCGTGGTGGGCTGGGGCGACGCCGAGTTCGACGCCGAGGGCCGGTATCTCGAACTGCGCTTCGACACACCCAAGCGCAAGTTCTCCGTCATCAGCTGCTACTTCCCGAGCGGCAGCTCGGGCGAGGAGCGCCAGGAAGCCAAGTTCCGCTTCCTCAAGGGCTTCTTCCCGCACCTGGTGGCGCTGAAGAAGGAGCGCGAGTTCGTGCTGTGCGGCGACATCAACATCGCCCACAAGGAGATCGACCTGAAGAACTGGCGCGGCAACCAGAAGAACAGCGGCTTCCTGCCCGAGGAGCGCGCCTGGATGACGAAGCTGCTCGACGCCGGCGCCGACGGCGCGGGCCTGGTGGACGTGTACCGCATGCTCAAGCCCGACACCACCGCCGAGGCCTACACCTGGTGGAGCAACCGCGGCCAGGCCTACGCGAACAACGTGGGATGGCGGCTCGACTACCACCTGGCCACGCCGGCCATGGGCGCGCTGGCGCGCACCGAGGCGATCTACAAGACCGTCAAGTTCAGCGATCACGCGCCGATCACGGTCGAGTACGACTTCAAGCTCTGAAGGCCCGCCCCGGTCGCCGCTGGGGGATGCAGGCAAGCCTTGGTCAGCTCTTCTTCGCGTCGCGGTAGAGCGTCTCCACCTTCGGCAGGTTCGCCTCCAGCTTCGCGATGCGGTCCGGCCCGCTCGGATGCGTCGAGAGGAAGCTCAACCCGCCCTGGTTCTTCGACGCCGTGGCCATCTTCTGCCACAGCGACACCGATGCCTTCGGGTCATAGCCCGCACGTGCCGCGAGTTCGAGCCCCACGAGGTCGGCCTCCGACTCGTCGCTGCGGCTGAACTTGAGCGTGAGGAGCTGCGTGCCGGCGCGCGCCGCCAGGTCGCCCATCTGCCCCAGCCCGAGCAGCTGCGCACCGATGGAGAGCGCCGCGCCCGTGCCCGCGCTCTTGGCCATTCGGGCACGCGCATGCTCGCGCAGCGCGTGGGCCATCTCGTGGCCCATGACCATCGCGACCTCGTCGTCCGTGAGCTTGAGCTGTTCGAGGATGCCGGTGAAGAAGGCGATCTTGCCGCCGGGCATGCAGAAGGCGTTGATCTGCTTGCTGCCGATCAGGTTGACCTCCCACTTCCAGTCGCGGGCGCGCGAATTCCAGGGCGTGGCGAAGGGAATGAGGCGCTTCGCGATGGCGCGCAGGCGCTGCAGCTGCGGGTTGCCGTCGCCCGCGAGCGCGTTCTTGGCGCGCGCCTGTTCGAGCAGCTGGCCGTACTGCTGCACGCCGGCCGCCTCGATCCTGTCGGCCGGCACGAGGTTGCGCGCCACCGAGGCATTGCCGACATTGACCTGCGCCAGCGCCCTACCGCTGAGGGCGGCGCCGGCGGCCGCCAGCAGGAAGGCCCGCCGGGGATTCCATGCGGAGGCTGTGGAGATGGCGGAAACAGGGCGATCGCATCGTGTGCACATAGGAGCCGGATCATAGGAACAAATGAAGACAAAGGGCCGGGGCGAGGCCCCCCCCGGCACTCATGGACAATCCGAGGCTCATGTCCGTACCTTCCGCAGAAACCCCCACCGCCTCTTCCCCGCCCTGGCGCGATGCGCTGAAGGTCTACCTGGAGCCCGCCACCCTGCGCATGCTGGCGCTGGGCTTCTCGGCCGGGCTGCCGCTGCTGCTGGTGCTGGGCACCCTGAGTTTTCGCCTGCGCGAAGCGGGCATCGACCGCACCACCATCGGCTACCTGAGCTGGGTCGGGCTGGCCTACGGCTTCAAGTGGGTCTGGGCGCCGCTGGTCGACCGGCTGCCGCTGCCGCCGTTGACCACGCTGCTCGGACGCCGGCGCGGCTGGCTGCTGCTGGCGCAGTGCGTGGTGATCGCCGGCCTGATCGGCATGGCGCTGAACGACCCGCGCCAGGGGCTCACGCCGCTGATCTGGTGCGCGCTGCTGGTGGCCTTCGGCTCGGCCACGCAGGACATCGCGCTCGACGCCTTCCGCATCGAATCGGCCGAGACACGCAAGCAGGCCGCGCTGGCCGCCGCCTACCAGACGGGCTACCGGCTCGCGATGATCTGGGCCGGTGCGGGCGTGCTGTGGGTCGCGGCCTGGGCCGAGGTGGCGCCGGCGGCCGCGGTCACGGGTGCGGCGGCGTACCAGAACGGGGCGTGGAAGACGGCGTACCTGGTGATGGCCGCTTCGATGGCGGTGGGGGTGCTGACGGTGCTGCTGTCGCCCGAACCGGTGCCGCGCGTGCTGCCCAAGGCAAAGAATGCCGCCGAGTGGCTGCGCAGCGTGCTCATCGAGCCCTTCGCCGACTTCATCCGCCGCTACAGGTGGCAGGCCGCGCTGATCCTCTCGCTGATCGCCATCTACCGCATCAGCGACGTGGTGATGGGCATCATGGCCAACCCTTTTTACGTGGACATGGGCTTCACCAAGGATCAGGTGGCCACGGTCAGCAAGATCTACGGCGTGATCATGACGCTGGTGGGCGCCTTCGTCGGCGGCGTGCTGTCGATGCGCCTGGGCGTGATGCGGGTGCTGATGCTGGGCGCGGTGCTGAGCGCGGCCAGCAACCTGCTGTTCGCCTGGCTGGCCTCGCGCGGGCACGACCTGACGGCGCTGATCGCGGTGGTCTCGGCCGACAACCTGGCCGGCGGCATCGCCTCGGCGGCCTTCATCGCCTACCTGTCGAGCCTCACCAACATCAGCTACTCGGCCACGCAGTACGCCCTGTTCAGCTCGCTGATGCTGCTGCTGCCGAAGTTCATCGCCGGCTATTCGGGCGCCTTCGTCGATGCCTATGGATACAGCACCTTCTTCGTCGCCACCGCGATGCTCGGCCTGCCGGTGCTGGTGCTGGTGGCTTTGGCCTCGCGGCTGACGACGACCACAAGGCCCGCGGACCGTCAATAGGGCCTGGGCCTTATAGGAAACAGCCGACATTGCGCGCACCGCGCAACTGGTAGGCTGCGGGCGCTATACATTCGTTTTCTTTTCCCTTCCTGCGCCACTTCCCGCGCACCCGTCTGCCAGCAAGCCCCTACAAGATCGTGCCGTCCCGAATTTCTCCTCTCCAAATCAGCGCCTACACGGCGACTTCCGCCGTCGGCGTCGGCAAGGAAGTGCTGGCCGACGCGCTTGCGCAGTCGCGCAGCGGGCTGCGCGCCAACGACTTCGGCGATGCGCCGCTGCCCACCTGGATCGGCCGCGTCGATGGACTCGAAGAAGTGCGCCTGCCCGAATCGCTGGCCCACTGGGACTGCCGCAACAACCGGCTCGCGTGGCTGGGCCTGCAGGCCGATGGCTTCCTCGAGGCGGTGGCTGCGGCGCGCGAGAAGTACGGTGCTTCGCGCGTCGCGCTGATCCTGGGCACCTCGACCGCCAGCATCGGCGAAACCGAACTGGCCTACACGCAGCTCGACGAACAGGGCATGTTCCCGCCCAACCAGCGCCGCGCCAGGGTGCACACGCCGCATTCGCTGGCCATGTTCACGCAGCAGCTGCTGGGCATCAGCGGCCCGAGCGAAACCATTTCCACCGCCTGCTCGTCGAGCGCCAAGGTGTTCGCCTCGGCCGAGCGGCTGATCCGGCTGGGCCTGGCCGACGCGGCCGTGGTCGGCGGGGCCGACACGCTGTGCGGCAGCGTGCTGTTCGGCTTCAACTCGCTCGAACTGGTGTCGAGCGAGCCGTGCCGGCCTTTCGACGCCTCCCGCAAGGGCATCAGCCTGGGCGAGGCCGCGGGCTTCGCGCTGGTCGAGCGCGTGCAGGCCGGCGCCGATGCCGCACCGCTGCACCTGCTGGGCTACGGCGAGGCCAGCGACGCGCACCACATGTCGACGCCCCACCCCGAGGGCCTGGGCGCCGAGCGCGCGCTCGACGAAGCGCTGGCGCGCGCCGGCCTGCCACCCGAAGCGATCGACTACATCAACATGCACGGCACCGCGAGCCAGAAGAACGACGAGGTCGAAGGCGCGCTGGTGGCGCGCCGCTTCCCGGCGCGCACGCACGCCAGCTCGACCAAGGGCTTCATGGGCCACACGCTGGGCGCGGCGGGCATCGTCGAGGCTGTCATCAGCCTGCTGGCCATCGAGCGCGGCCTGATGCCGGGCACGGTCAACACCCGCACGCTGGACGAAGGCTTCGGCCCGCAGATCAAGCTCGAACCGGCGCACGGCGAGGTGCGCTATGCACTGTCCAATTCGTTCGGCTTCGGTGGCAACAACTGCTCCCTCGTTTTCGGCAAGGCGGAATCATGAGGCTCGCCCCCAGGCTGCGCGCACTTCGTGTCGCTTCTCCTCCCCCCGACCGGGGGCAACACCAGTGGCCCGGCAAAGCCGGTTCCACGGTGTTCCGCGAGAAGGCAATCCAATGACAACCACGACAAGCGTCCCTACCCGCCCGACCCTCTACATCGAAGGCCCCGCCTTCTGGACGCCCACGCTGCCCGGCTGGGACGCCGCGCGCGCCGCCTTCCGCGGCGAAGGCGCGCTGGCCGACCCGCCCGCGAAGCGCCCCTCGCCGCAGGTGCTGGCCCCGGCCGAGCGCCGCCGCGCGCCCGACACCGTGGCGCTGGCGCTCGAAGTGGCGGCCGCCGCCATGGCCGCTTCGGGCCGCAACGCGGCCGACGTGCCCTGCGTGTTCACGTCGGCGCACGGCGACCTGTCGATCAACGACTACATGTGCAGCACGCTCGCGAGCGATCCGAAGATGCTGTCGCCCACCAAGTTCCACAACTCGGTGCACAACGCGGCCGTGGGCTACTGGACCATCGGCACCGGCTGCATGGCGGCCAGCAACGCGATTTCGGCCTACGAGCACAGCTTTGCCTCGGGCCTGCTCGAAGCGGCGGTGCAGTGCGCCTGCGACCAGGAGCCGGTGCTGCTGGTGGGCTGCGACACGCCCACGGTGGGCGCACTGGCTTCGGTCACCGACAGCCGCGGCCTGCTGGCGGTGGCGCTGGTGATCGCCCACGAGCCGACGCAGCGCACCGTGGCGGCGCTCGACTGGTCGCTGGCCGGCGAGGGCGGCACGGCGCCCGCAGCCACGCCACCGAGCTCGGAAGCGGCGAAATCGCTGGCCGAGATCAACCCCATGGCCCAGGCGCTGGCGCTGTTCGAATCGCTGGCGCACCTGGCGCACTCGGGAAACGGCGCGGGCACGCCGGTTGACCTGCCGCTGTCCTCGTCCCTGTCGCTGCGGCTGCAGTTGCGGCCGCTCGAGCGGGGCTGAGCCCACGCCCTCTGGAGTCGGCGCTATGCTTTTCGCAGCATCGCCGGTTGACAGGGGTGTTCGAGGTTTACCCAACTTTACGGAGCGTTCAAGCCCGCTTGCTCCCTTTGGACGACCATGAAGCGCATGAGCACCCCCCAACTCCTGATGATCGAAGACGACGCCCGCCTGGCGCAGATGGTGGGCGAGTACCTGACGCAGTCGGGCTTCGCGTTCAACCATGCCGGCGACGGCGCGAGCGGACTCGAGCAGCTGCAGCAGCACGCGCCCGACCTCGTGATCCTCGACCTGATGCTGCCCGACACCGACGGGCTCGAAGTGTGCCGCCGCATCCGCGCGCTGCCTGCTCCGCTGTCGAAGGTGTCGGTGCTGATGCTGACGGCCAAGGGCGACCCGATGGACCGCATCATCGGCCTGGAGATCGGCGCCGACGACTACCTGCCCAAGCCCTTCGAGCCGCGCGAGCTGCTGGCGCGCATCCGCGCCGTGCTGCGCCGCCGCAGCGAGAACGCCACCGAGGCCGAAGCCTCCACCGTGATGCGCTTCGGCACGCTGGAGATCGACCGCAACGCGCGCACCGTGTCGGTGGCCGGCGCGCTGGCCGACCTCACCTCCTACCAGTTCGACCTGCTGGTGGCGATGGCCGAACGCGCGGGCCGCGTGCTCACGCGCGACCAGATCATGGAAGCCGTGCGCGGCCGCGAACTCGAGGCCTTCGACCGCTCCATCGACGTGCACATGGGCCGCATTCGCGCGGCCATCGAGGTCGACGCGAAGAACCCGAAGCGCATCCTCACGGTGCGCGGCGTGGGCTACGTCTTTGCCAAGCAGCAAGATTGACCCGACCCCGGCCCGATGCTGCGCAACCTCTATTCCCGCCACCTCTACGTCCGCATCTGGCTCGCGGTGGTGGGTGGCGTCGTCATCCTCACGCTGATGGCCAACTGGATCGTGCGCGAAGCGGCGGAGGCCGAGCGCGAGCGCCTGGCGCCGGTGCCGCGCCACGTGGTGGTGCTCGACGCGCAGGACAAGCCCATCGGCGCAGGCACCGCGCTGCGCGTGCCGGGCCAGGGCCTGGAGTTCGACGTGACGCTGAGCGACGGCAAGGCGCTCACGCTGCGCGTGGCGCCGCGCGAACGGCTCCCGGGCTCAGCCGGCTTCGCGCCATGGCGCACGCCGTTCGGGCTGGGATGGATGATCGCGCTGGTGGGGGTAGCGGTGGCACTGGGCGTGTATCCGATCGTGCGGCGCATCACGCAGCGGCTGGAATCGCTGCAGCGCGGCGTGCAGCGATGGGGCGAAGGCGATCTCTCGGTGCGCGTGACCGAAGAAGGGCAGGACGAAGTGACCGATCTCTCCAAACGATTCAACGCGTCGGCCGAACGCATCGAGCAGCTGGTGCGTTCGCACAAGTCGCTGCTGGCCAACGCCTCGCACGAGCTGCGTTCGCCGCTCACACGCATCCGCATGGGCCTGGAGCTGATGGGCGACCACCCCAGCCCGAAGGCGCGCGAAGAGATCTCGCGCAACATCGGCGAGCTCGACCAGCTCATCGACGAGATCCTGCTGGCCAGCCGCCTCGACGCCAGCGAGGCCGACATGGGCACCATCGAGGCCGTGGACCTGACCGGCCTCGCGGCCGAGGAATGCTCGCAGGTGAACGCCGAACTCGACCTGGCCGCAGGCACCGACAACGCCACGCTGACCGTGCCGGGTGTGTCGCGCCTGCTGCGCCGCGCGATCCGCAACCTGCTGGAGAACGCCCGCCGCTACGGTGCCGGCGAGATCGCCGTGGAGCTGGGCAGCGCCAACGGCTACGCCACCGTGCGCGTCAACGACCGCGGCCCGGGCGTGCCCACGGCCCTGCGCGAACGCATCTTCGAGCCCTTCTACCGGCTGCCCGGCGCCAGCGAGCGCAACGGCGGCGTCGGCCTGGGGCTGGCGCTGGTGAAGTCGATCGCCGAGCGCCATGGCGGCACGGTGCGCTGCGAAGACCGCCCGGGCGGCGGCGCGAGCTTCGTGATCCGCCTGCCGGTGGCCGCGCGCAGTCACTGACACATCCCCGTCCCGGTCGCGCACGTCCCGGTCCCGTTCGCGGGACGCCGCGGAACCGGCTTCGCCGGGCCGCAGGCGTCGCCCCCGGCGAGGGGGAAGGAGAAGCGACACGAAGTGCGCGAAGCCTGGGGGAGTACCAAGCCAGTCCACCTAAAATCCCGCCCCTATGCAGAGATCGCACATCGTTCGGCCCGCGGCCATGTTCTGGGGGCTGGTGGTGTTCATGCCGGTCGGCGTCACCTATCTTTCGGCCATCCTGCTGCTGCTCACCATGCTGGTGGCCGGCGGCCTGGACAAGCGCTATGCGCGGCTGCGCGCCAACCCGCTGTGGTGGCCGGTGATGGCCTACCTGGCCTGGACCTTCATCGTGCTGGCCATCGGGCAGCACTATCCCGAGACCGGCTCCAACCTGTTCCACGGCATCCGCATCGGCCTCACCATGCTCATGGCGATGGCGCTCACGCGCGAAGAGGCCATCTGGGCGCTGCGCGGCTTCCTGCTGGTCGCCGTGCTGAACATCCTGCTGGTCAGCTTCTTCTACGCGGTCGGCGGCTTCAACATCTGGTTGCCGCTGCGCGCGGTGGTGATGGAAGTGGGCAACAAGTCGATCAGCAACGCACTGCTGTTCAGCGTGGTGGCGTCCACGGCCGCCGTATGGGGCATCGCGCAGATCGCCGCGCACAGGCCGCTGCGCTCCATTCCCGCCTTCGTGCTGATGCTCGGACTGGGCCTGGTGGTGGCGCTGCCGCTGACCTCGCGCACCTCGGTGCTCGCGCTGCTGCTGGTGATTCCGGTGGTCTGCGTCCATCAGTGGCGCAATCACCTGAAGATGCTGGTGGGCGCGCTGGTGCTGGGGGCTGTGGTGCTCGGGGCGGCGCTCTATCAGGTGCCGCAGCTGCAGCACAAGGTCGAGACCGGCGTGCAGGAACTCGAGGAGGCGCAGGCCGGCGCGGTCTTCAAGGGCAGCTGGGTCATCCGCTACTACATGTACCGCGACACCGGCCTCATGATCGCCGATCGACCGTTCACCGGCTGGGGCATCGGTGGCTGGACCGACCAGTGGCACAAGCGCGGCCCGGCGCTGCTCGCCGACTCGAACATGCCGCACAACGACTTCCTGTGGGCCGGCGCGCAAGGCGGGCTGCCTGCCCTGCTGAGCCTGCTCATCATCATGGTCGCCGCCGTCTGGCAGGCATGGAAGCGGCCCGACATCGCGGGCCGCTATGCGCTGGCCGCGACGCTGATCGCGCTGATCGCATCGAGCGTGAATTCGGCCATGCGCGACGCGCAGATCGGCCTGGCGCTGCTGTTCGTCTCGATGGTCTACCTGCGGCTCGCGCAGGAGAAGAACGACCCGGATCCATGGCGCGGACTGCTGTCCTCGCGCTTGAAGAGCCTGGAAAACCCGGAAAAAGACCCCACCCGCCCGGCTGCCTGAAGAGGCATCGGACGGCCGGGGCCGGATGGCTCGGCGGCCGGCGGCTCAGTGCCGCGACGACACCGTCTCGCCGGCCTTCAGCCGGTACACCGTGCCGCAATACGGGCACTTGGCCTCGCCGGTGCGCGCCACGTCGAGGTAGACCTTCGGGTGGCTGTTCCAGAGCTTCATGTCGGCCTTGGGGCTGGGGCAGAACACGCCGCCTTGATGATTGAGCTCCTTGGCCAGGAGTTCGACGACTGCATTGGTGGACATGGGTTTTCTCAGACTTTCGTGAGCCAGTGGGCGTACTTGGGATTCTTGCCGTTCACGATGTCGAAGAAGGCAGACTGGATTTTCTCGGTGATCGGGCCACGGGCGCCGCCGTCGCCGCGGTTGCCGATCTCGACGCGGTCGAGTTCGCGGATGGGCGTCACTTCAGCGGCGGTGCCGGTGAAGAAGGCTTCGTCGGCAATGTAGACCTCGTCGCGCGTGATGCGCTTCTGCACCAGCTCCAGGCCCAGGTCCTTGCACACGTGCAGGATGGTGTTGCGCGTGATGCCGTTGAGCGCGCCGGCCGACAGGTCGGGCGTGTAGACCACGCCGCCCTTGACCACGAAGATGTTCTCGCCCGCGCCTTCGGAGACGAAGCCGCTCGCGTCGAGCAGCAGCGCCTCGTCGTAGCCGTCGTCCAGCGCTTCCATGTTGGCGAGGATCGAGTTGGTGTAGTTGCTCACCGTCTTGGCCTGCGTCATCGTGATGTTGACGTGGTGGCGGGTATAGCTCGAAGTCTTCACGCGGATGCCGCGCTTCATGCCTTCTTCACCGAGGTAGGCGCCCCACGACCAGGCCGCGACCATGGCGTGGACGCGATTGCCCTTGGGGCTCACGCCGAGCTTCTCGGAGCCGATCCAGATCAGCGGGCGCAGGTAGCAGCTTTCGAGCTTGTTCTCGCGCACCACCTGTTTCTGGGCCTCGTTCAGCTGTTCTTGCGTGAACGGGATCTTCATGCGCAGGATCTTGGCGCTGTTGAACAGGCGCTCGGTGTGCTCGGCCAGGCGGAAGATCGCGGTGCCCTCGGGCGTCTTGTAGGCGCGCACGCCCTCGAAGGCGCCGCAGCCGTAGTGCAGCGTGTGGCTCAGCACGTGGATCTTGGCGTCGCGCCAGTCCACGAGTTCGCCGTCCATCCAGATCTTGCCGTCACGGTCGTCCAGCGAGGGGGGGATCGAGCTCATTTCCTGATTCCTTTGGAAGCGGTGTTGGGAGCGAGGTGGGAAGTCGCAAAAGCTTTCGATTTTACGGCGGCGGGATTGGCGGGGTGCCCGACAATGCCCGGTTGTGCAAACCAGTGGAAAAGGGTTTCCGTGTCCGTATTCAAGAACGTCATCGTCTATCGCATCGAACCTGCCTGGTCCCAGACACTGACCGAGGCAGAAGAAGGGCTCGGCAAGCAGCGCTTCGTGCCTTGTGGCCCCTCGCAGGAAAAGTCCGCCGGCTGGGTCGAGCCCCGCGGCGAAGCCAATGGCCCGCTGGTCGAATCCATCGACGGCCAGTGGTTGGTCGAATACATGATCGAGAGCAAGCAGGTCCCCGGCTCGGTGGTGCGCCGCAAGCTCGACGAACGCTGCGCTCAGATCGAAGCCACCACCGGCCGCAAGCCCGGCAAGAAGGAAAAGAAGGAACTCAAGGAAGACATCACCCTGGAGCTGCTGCCGATGGCCTTCACCCGCAGTGCGCGCGTGACGGTGTGGATCGACAAGGCCGAGAACCGCCTCGTGATCAACAGCGGCAACGCATCGCGCGCCGACGAAGTGGTCACCAGCCTCGTGAAGTCGCTCGACGGTTTCGCGGTGGCCCTCATCAACACGCAGATCGAGCCCGCCGCCGCCATGGCCAACTGGCTGCTGACGCAGGAGCCGCCAGCCGGCTTCACCATCGACCGCGAGTGCGAGCTCAAGGCCTCGGACGACTCCAAGGCCGTGGTGCGCTACGCCAAGCATCCGCTGGACATCGAGGAAGTGCAGAAGCACATCACGGACGGCAAGCGCCCGACGCGCCTGGCGCTCACCTGGGACGACCGCGTGTCGTTCGAGCTGACGCATGGCCTGCTGATCCGCAAGATCACCTTCCTCGAAGGCACGGGCGACGGCGCCGCGGGCGGCAAGAAGGAAGACAACTTCGACGCCGATGTGGCCATTGCCACGGGCGAACTGGGCCAGCTGGTGCCGGCGCTGCTCGATGCGCTCGGCGGCGAGGCGGCATTCTCGGCGGCCGTGCCGGACGAAGCGGCGAAGCCCGCCGCAGCAGCAGCCGCGCCCACAATGACGACCCCGGCCGACGCGCCCGAGGAAGAAGACGCGCCGTTCTGACGCGTCTTCCAACAGGCGTGGCTCAGGCCGCCGGCGGGTCTTCTTCCGGGGTTTCGGGCCGCGTCATCGTCCAGCTCTGCAGCTTGCCGCCATTGAACACGGCGTCTACGTACGAGCCGCCGCCGTCGGTCCAGCGGTAGTGCTCGGGCTGCTCGTCCTTGGGCGAGCGCAGCTCGCCGAGGGCGCGCGTCATCGCGATCACGTGCATCAGCGTGACCCCAGGCTTGAGCTTGGCATTGAGCATCACGGCACTTGCCACATAGCCCACCGGCCGCTCGGCGGCTCGCTTGAGCACCTGCATCGCGCGGTTGAAGTGCAACAGCAGGAACATCACGATCGCGCCACCGGCCAGGGCCACGCCGCCCCATCCGCCGCTGCGCCACGCCAGCCCGAGGAGAAGGACGGCACCGACGGGCACCAGAAATTTCTTGAAATTCATGGCGCGCATTGTCGCCGCCCGCAGTAGCGACCATGGCTACCGCCGGGCGCGCCGGACGGTACTCCCCCCCGAAAAGCGCACGGCACGCGAGCGCCACGCGGCACATTTCGCCGCACGGGCATCAGCCCGGGCCACTGAAAAGCGTATGACCATTCCGCGTTCCGTCACTTTCGTTCGTCTCACCCTCGTCGCCGCGCTCGCGGGCATCGCCCTCAGCGGCTGCTACGTGGTCCCGCTCGGACAACCCGCTCCCGCAGCACCGCCCTCGCAGGCGTACGCCGTGGCACCGGGCCCGGTCGCACAGACCTTCAACGCGCGGCTGTACCCGTCGAACGCCGAAGCCGCGCGCTACGGCGCCGTCGCCGGCACGGTCACGAACGACATGAACGGCCGCGGCCACTTCAACGCACAGATCGGCGGCGAACAGTTTCAGGGAGAGGCAACCCGGGTCGCAGGCTCGCGAGGCACCGGCGTGGCGAATGCCACCGGCAGCCGCGGCGGCAACCTGAGTTGCCAGTACACGATGAACTCGGCCACGTTGGGCAGCGGCCAATGCGTGCTCAACAGCGGACCGGCGTTCACGATGCACATCGGGGGATAGGGAGGGTG
>NZ_JBGLYN010000043.1:0-52783 GCF_047304045.1 Variovorax sp. Varisp85 | reverse complement strand
CCCCCCCCCCCCCCCCCCCGCCCCCCGCCGAGCGCAGCGATGGCGCGTTCGGTTTTCCAATCCCTTCTGGCTGCGCCGAGGAGCGCAGCGGTTCGCGGATCAGGGCCCGCCCTTGTCTGAGCGAAGCGAGTTTGGGCGGGACCCCGCGAACCGCGAGCACCGCAGGTTGCCCGGAGCGAAGCGCAGGGACGCAGACAGTAGGGTCGCCTTTCTTTTGCCTACGTTTCTTTGGCGAAGCAAAGAAAAGTAGGTCGCCCGCCGGGGCGAGACCCGGCCCCGGGAAACAAACCAAGTCAAGCAACGTCAAGCCAACACCCACATCACGGTAGCCAGTGGCGGCACACTGATCGAAACAGAGTCCGCCTTCCCATGCCATGGCACGGGAGAACTCTCGACAACGCCGTTACCGACCCCACTGCCCCCATAAATCGAGCCGTCCGTATTGACAATCTCCCGATAAGAGCCAGCACAAGGAACCCCCAGCCGATACCCATGCCGAGGCACCGGCGTGAAATTGCAGACCGCCACCACGAACGCCCCATCCCGAGCCCGCCGAACAAACGCAAACACCGACTGGTCCGCATCGTCATGCACGATCCATTCGAACCCCGCACCCTCATGGTCGAGCTCATGCAGCGCAGGAAAGTGCCGATACACGTTGTTCAGGTCGCGCACCAGCCGCCGCACCCCTTGATGCGCCGCATGCTCCAGCAGATGCCAGTCGAGGCCGCGGTCGGCATTCCACTCCGCGTACTGCGCGAACTCGCCCCCCATGAACAGCAGCTTCTTTCCCGGATACGCCCAGAGGTAGCCATACAGGTTACGCAGGCCCGCGAACTTCTGCCACTCGTCGCCAGGCATCCGCCCGATCATCGAGCCTTTGCCGTGCACCACTTCGTCGTGCGACAGCGGCAGCACGAAGTTCTCGCTGTGCGCGTACATCAGCCCGAAGGTGATCTGCTGGTGGCGATGCTTGCGGTAGACCGGATCGGTGCCCGCATACGCCAGCGTGTCGTTCATCCACCCCATGTTCCACTTGTAGTGAAAGCCCAGCCCGCCGTCTTCCGGCGGCCGGGTCACGCCGGGGAAGCTCGTAGATTCCTCAGCCACCGTCACGGCCCCGGGCCGCTCGATGCCCACCACGCGGTTCATGCGCCGCAGGAAGTCGATGGCCTCCAGGTTCTCGCGCCCGCCGAGCACGTTCGGCACCCACTCGCCGGCCTTGCGGCTGTAGTCGCGGTACAGCATCGAAGCCACCGCATCCACGCGCAGGCCGTCCACGCCGTAGCGCTCCAGCCAGTACAGCGCATTGCCGACGAGGTAGTTGCGCACCTCCGTGCGTGCGTAGTTGAAGATCAGCGTCTGCCAGTCGTTGTGGAAGCCTTCGCGCGGGTCGGCGTACTCGTACAGCGCGGTGCCGTCGAAGCGGCCGAGGCCGTGCGAATCGGTCGGGAAGTGCGCGGGCACCCAATCGAGGATCACGCCCAGCCCTGCGGCATGCGCCGCTTCCACGAAATGCCGGAAGTCGCCCGGCGTGCCGAAGCGCGAGGTGGGCGCGTAGAGCCCGATCGGCTGGTAGCCCCATGAGCCGTCGAAGGGGTGTTCGCTGATCGGCAGCAGCTCGATGTGCGTGAAGCCCATGTCGCGCGCGTAGGGCACCAGCGTGTCGGCCAGCTCGCGGTAGTCCAGCCATTCGTGGCCGTTGTTCTTGCGGCGCCACGAGCCCAGGTGCACTTCGTAGATGCTGATCGGCGCATGGCGCCCGTTCGCGGCGGCGCGGCCTTCGGGCAGCTTCACCGGCGCGGGCAGGGGCTGCACCACGCAGGCGGTGTCGGGCCGCAGCTGCGACGAGAACGCGAAGGGATCGGCCTTGCGCAGCACCTCGCCCTGCGCCGACAGGATCTCGAACTCGTAGCTGTCGCCCACCGTCACATGCGGCGCGAAGATCTCCCACACGCCGCACTCGCGGCGCAGCCGCATCATGTGGCGCCGGCCGTCCCAGTTGTTGAAGCTGCCCACCACCGACACGCGCTTTGCGTTCGGCGCCCAGACGGCAAAGGCCACGCCCTTCACGCCGTCCATCTCGCGCAGGTGCGCACCCAGCCGCTCCCACGGCCGCAGGTGCGTGCCCTCGGCCAGCAGCCACACGTCGGTTTCGCCGAGCACGAACGGAAAGCGGTAGGGGTCTTCGAGCCGCGAGGTGTGCGCCTCCCAGTCGACCTGGAACGAGTAGCCCATGCGGGCCTCCGCGGCCGGGACCAATCCGCTGAACAGGTCCGATTCGGCATGCCGTGCCAGGATCGCAAGCGGCCAGCCGGTGCGCGAATGCAGCACGGCCACGCGCTGCGCACCGGGCAGCAATGCGCGCACTTCCAGGCCTTCGGGCGTCTCGTGCGGGCCCAGCACGGCGAACGGGTCGCCATGCTCCGCGCGCATCAGCGCATGGACTTCGGATTCGGGCAGCGGCTTGGAGGAGGGCATGGTGCTCAGCTTTGTCCTTCGGCGGCGGGCGTGCCGAAGAAGACGCCGTACGGCGCCAGCGCGAGCATGCGCTTTCCGCCTTCGGCCTGCATGACGGCGCTCGGCGCGAGCGGATGTCCGACGAGAGGCATCAGGGCTTCGGCCAGCGGCATCGAAACCGGTTCGCTCCCGAGGTTGAAGACCGCCTGCAGCGACGAATGCCCGTCGCGCCGCTCGAAATGCAGCAGAGGGTCGGGCGCATCGATGAAGCGGATGCCGCCGGTGCGCAGCAGGGGCTGCGTGCGCCGCCAGTGCAGCAGCGTGCGGCTGAAGGCGAGCATCGAATCGGGCCGCGCGGCCTGCCGTTCGACGGCCAGCGGAAGGTGGGGGCCGTACACCGGCAGCCAGGGCGTACCGGTGGTGAAGCCGCCGTTCGGCGCCGCGGTGGTCCACGGCATCGGCGTGCGGCAGCCGTCGCGGCCCTTGAACTCGGGCCAGAACGCGCGGCCGTACGGGTCCTGCAGCAGTTCGAAGGGCACTTCGGCCTCGGGCAGGCCCAGTTCCTCGCCCTGGTAGATGCTGGCGCTGCCGCGCAGTGCGAGCAGCAGCGCCAGCCAGAGCCGGTCGCGCCGGGCGTCGGCCGGGCCGCCGTCGCTCCATCGCGTGGCGACGCGCGGCACATCGTGGTTCGACACCGCCCAGCAACCCCAGCCGCCGGTGGGCGCCAGCGCGTCGTCGAGCGCCTCGACCTGGTGGCGCAGGTGGGCGGGGCGGTGGTCTGCCGTCAGCAGGCTGAAGCTGTAGGCCAGGTGCAGGCGCTTGCCGAGCTCGGTGTATTGCGCCATGACGGGCGGCGCGTTCTCGTCGCCGACCTCGCCCAGCGCCACCGCGCCGTAATCGTCGAGCAGGCGGCGCAGGCTTTCGAGGAAGGCCAGGTTCTCCATCTGGCTCTTGTCGTACAAGTGCTGCTGCATCGCGTAGGGGTTGTCGGCGCGCACTGTGCTGACCCCGTCGATCGACGCCGGTGAGGCCGGCGGGTTGTCGCGCAGCAGCGCATCGTGAAACTGGTGGTTGCAGGCGTCGAAGCGAAAGCCGTCCACGCCGCGCTCGCACCAGAAGCGCACCTCGCCCAGCAGGGCCTCCTGCACGGCGTCGCAATGGAAGTTGAGGTCGGGCTGCTCGGCGAGGAAGCTGTGCAGGTAGTACTGCCGCCGGCGCGAGTCCCACTGCCAGGCCGAGCCGCCGAACACCGATAGCCAGTTGGTCGGCGGCGTGCCGTCGGCCTTGGGGTCGGCCCAGACGTACCAGTCGGCCTTGGGGTTGTCGCGGCTGCTGCGGCTTTCGGCGAACCATGCGTGCTGGTCGGAGGTGTGCGAAAGCACCTGGTCGATGATGAGCTTCAGGCCCAGCGCGTGCATGCGCGCCAGCATGGCGTCGAAGTCGGCCAGCGTGCCGAACAGCGGGTCGACTGCGCGGTAGTCGGCCACGTCGTAGCCGAAGTCCTTCATCGGCGAGCGGAAGAAAGGGGAAACCCAGACGGCATCGACGCCGAGGCTGGCCACGTGCTCGAGCCGGGACGTGATGCCCGGCAGGTCGCCGATGCCGTCGCCATCGCTGTCCATGAAGCTGCGCGGGTAGATCTGGTAGATCACCGCGCCGCGCCACCATTCGCTGTCGCTCTTGCTGCCCATGCCGGCCCCTGTGGTCTGAAAATCATTGTGGCATGCGAAATCCGGGCCACCCGCGAAGCTTTCTACACTGGGCGTCGTTCCCCGCTCTTCAAGATGACATCAGATTCCGCTTCCTCCCTCGCCGCGCTCGAAGCGCGGCTCGCCCAGGACCTCGAATATCTCGGCTGGCCCGGCCGCAACTGGATGCCCGCCCGACAGGCCGGCGATGAATCCATGCTCGACGTGGCCATCATCGGCGGCGGCCAGGCCGGCCGGGCCGCCTCGGTCGCGCTGGCGCAGCTGGGCATTCGCGCTGTGGTGTTCGACCGCTCGCCCGCGGGCAAGGAGGGGCCCTGGGCGACGACGGCGCGCATGGAGACGCTGCGCTCGCCCAAGGAGCTCACCGGCCCCGCGCTTGGCCTGCCGTCACTCACCTTTCGCGCCTGGTTCGAGGCCCAGTTCGGGCTGGAGGCCTGGACCGCGATGGACAAGATCCCGCGCCTGCAGTGGATGGACTACCTGGTCTGGTACCGCCGCGTGATGGACGTGGACGTGCGCAACGACACCGCGGTGGTCGGCATCCACCCGCTGCCCGATGCGTCCGGCGTGCGGCTGGCCCTGCGCACGCCGCAGGGCGAGCGCAGCGTGCTGGCGCGCCGCGTCGTCCTTGCGACGGGGCGTGACGGCCTCGGCGGGCCGGCCGTTCCGGCTTTCGTCGACGCACTGCCGCGCTCGAAATGGGCGCATTCGTCCGACGACATGGACTACGGCCGGCTCGAAGGCCTGCGCGTGGGCGTGGTCGGCGCTGGCTCCTCGGCCATGGACAGCGCGGCCACCGCGCTGGAGGCCGGTGCGCGCAGCGTCGAGCTGCTGATCCGCCGCAGCGACCTGCCGCGCGTCAACAAGGGCAAGGGGGCGGGTGTGCCGGGGCTCACGCAGGGGCACTACGATTTGCCCGACGAGCTCAAGTGGCGCATCCGCCACTACATCAACGTGGCGAACGTGCCGCCGCCGCACGGCAGCACGCTGCGGGTGTCGGGGCACACCAATGCCTTCTTCAACTTCGGTTGCCCCATCCTCGCCATCGAGCCGCGGGGCGAGGCCATGCGCGTGTCGACGCCGAAGGGGGTTTTCGAATTCGACTTCCTGATCGTCTCGACCGGCTTCAAGGTCGACTGGCCGAACCGTCCGGAGTTTGCCGGCATCTCGGCCCACATCCGGACATGGAAAGACCGCTTCGAGCCCGCGCCCGGCGACGAAGACCAGGAACTGGCCGACTCGCCCGACCTCGGGCCCGCCTTCGAATTCCGGCAGCGCGTGCCGGGCGAATGCGCGGGGCTCGGGCGCATCCACTGCTTCTGCTACCCGGCCGCGCTGTCGCACGGCACGGTGTCGGGCGACATCCCGGCCATCAGCGATGGCGCCAGGCGGCTGGCGAGCGGCATTGCCAGCCTGTTCTACCGCGAGGACTTCGACCACCACTACGCCAACCTCGAGGCCTACGCCGAGCCGGAACTGTTCGGCGACGAATGGACGCCCGCGCTGCCGCCCCAAGAAAGAAACCGACCATGACAAGCACTCCCCACGATGTGATCGATGCCGCCGTCCCGCTGGCGCCGGACCACCCCCTCTGGGCGCTGCGGCGCCAGCGCGACAAGGTCGTTGCAGCCACGCAGGGCAGCTATGACGCGATGTTCTCGCCGGCCGTCGAAGGCCTGTCGGTAAGCGAGCGGCTGCTCGTGGCGCTGCATGCCTGCCGCGTGTCGAAGGCGGACAGCCTGGCCGCGCACTACCGCGACAGGCTGGCGGCCGAAGGCGCGGATGGCGACGTGATCGCTGCCGTGGACGCCGGGCGGCCCGTGGCCGATGCGCGCCTGCAGGCCGTGCTGGCCTTCACCGGCAAGCTGATCGAGCGCCCCATCGAGGGCGACAAGGCCGCCGTGCAGTCGCTGGCCGCGAGCGGCCTCTCGACGCCCGCCATCGTGGCGATGAGCCAGTTGATCGCCTTCCTCTCGTACCAGATCCGCGTTGCCGCGGGCCTGAAGGCGCTGGTCGCCGCGGAGGCTGCGGCATGACGGCCCCGATCCGCATCAAGGGCTTCACCACCGAGGTGCTCCAGTGGAAGCCGTGGCTCGACACGGTGAACCTCGACACCGCCACGCCGGCCCAGCTGGCCGCACTCGACGAGATGAGCCCGCAGGCGCGCAGCTCGCCGTACTTCCTGGTGCTGGCGCATCAGCCCGAGATACTGCTGCAGCGCTCCATCGCTTTCAACGCGATCATGTTCGCACCGGGCGGCATGCCGCGTGCCGAGCGCGAGCTGGGCGCCACGGTGGAATCGCGCGTCAACGGCTGCGTGTACTGCGCCTCGGTGCATGCGCAGCGCTTCGAGCAGCTGGCCAAGCGCAACGACGTGATCTCGCAGGTGTTCGAGGAGCCGCAAGGCGCCGGCACCACGGCGCGCGAGAAGGCCATCGTCGCGTTCTCGATCCGTCTCGGTGCCGAGCCCGACAAGGTCTCGGCCGACGACGTGCGCGGGTTGAAGGAGGCCGGGCTGACCGAGCAGGAGATCCTCGACCTGATCCATTCGGTCGCCCTGTTCGCCTGGGCCAACCGGCTGATGCTCAACCTCGGGGAGCCGGTGTTCCCCGAAGCCGACGCTTCATAGGCGCTCGAGCAGCCCGGCGACGGTTTCGTTCGCCAGGCCCAGCGGTTCGAGCAGGTCGTTCTCGCAGCGGAAGTCGATGCCGTTGACCAGCGAGGCCGCATCCACGATGGTACGGGTCGCGGGCGTCGGCACGCCGGCGATGGCGCCCAGCGCCTCGACGAACGCCAGGCCGTAGGGCATGTCCTCGGTGACGTAGCGGGTGTTGGCCTGCGTGGGGCCGGGCGGACCGCCGCGCTTGGCGTGCAGCTCGGCGGCGATGTCCTCCAGCTTTGCCGACGCGGTGCCGAAGGAGCGCGCGAAATGCGCTTCGATGGGACCGAGCTCGATGCCGAACGCGGCGGCCACGGCGCGCCGCTCCCGGTCCAGCGCCTCGATCACGCGCGACACGCCGGGCGTCATGCAGTGGTACTGCGGCCAGTTCTCGGCGCGCTCGATGCGCGTCCAGTTGAACACCGCGAGCGGGCCGTGGGACTGCGGATTGACGTTGGCCAGGGCGCTCGCGAGGGCGCTGCCGTCGGGGAAGAAGCCGTCACCGAAGAGGGCGGTGCACAGCGCGACGGCCTCTTCCACCCGCGAGCCGGGCAGGGCGGAGACGCCGACCGCCTTGCGCCGCGTCATCACCCTGACCTGCGTGCCGGACTCGCGGCGCGCGGTCAGCACGGTCGTGCCGAAGCTGGCGACCGTGATCCGCCGGCCTGCGCGCGCAGCTGCTTCGTGCAGATAGAGCGAGGACAGCGAGGCCATCGAGCTGACGATCACGGTCTGGCCGTCGCGCAGGAAAGGGAGCAGCGCGTCCATCACGCGCCTGTGGCCGTTGACGGGGAGGGCGAGCAGCAGCACGTCCGAAGCGGCGCAGAGCCCGGCCGCGCCGTCGGCGACCTCGACCTTCACCGAGAACGACTGGATGCCGCAGGCTTCCAGCGGCTGAGTGCGCAGCCCGTCCGCGCCCCGGCCGCCCGGCGACCACACCGTGACGCCATGGCCCGCCCGCCGCAGCCACGCCGCGCCGGCCAGCGCGATCGCCCCGGCACCCGCAATGCCGACGTGATACCGCTTCGCCGCGACCGTCACAGGCGCATCCCCATTCGTGAACACCGTGGAACCGGCTTTGCCGGGCCACCGGTGTTGCCCCCGGCGGGGGGGGTGGCGAAGCGACACGAAGTGCGCGAAGCCTGGGGGAGAGCCAAGCTAGTCAACCTTGATTCCGCCTTGCTTGATCACTTTCGCCCAGCGCTGGCTGTCTTCCGCCACCACCTTGCCCAGCGCGGCCGGGCCGCCGCAGGTATTGACCGCGCCCAGCTGGGCGAAGCGCTGCTTCGTCTCCGGCAGGTTGCACACCTCGACCAGCGCCGCGGACAGCTTCTCGACGCTCGCCGCCGGCATGCGCGCCGGCGCCATCACGCCGACCCAGACCGGCACTTCCATGCCCGGCAGGCCCGTGGCCTCGCCGATGGTCGGGGCCGTGCCCATGCCGGGCAGCGCCGCATGGGAGAAGGTGCCGAGCACGCGCGCCTTGCCGCTGGCGACCATCGGCTCGATCGAGGCCACGCTGGTCACGATGGCCGCCACCTGCCCGCCCAGCAGGTCCGTCATGGCGGGCGCGGCGCCCCGGTAGGGCACGTGCAGCAGGTTCACGCCGCTCGCCTGCGCCAGCAGCGCCCCGGTCAGGTGTGACACGGTGCCGTTGCCGGTCGAGGCGTAGGTAACCTGGCCTGGCCTGGCCTTGGCGTCGCGCAGCACGTCGGCCACGGTCTTGTAGGGGCTTTCGGTGCGCACGGACAGCGTCATCGGCGTGTCCGCCACCAGGGCCACCGGCACCAGTTCGTGCACCGGGTCGTAGGGGAGCTTGGCCTGCAGGTGGGGTGCGATGGTGATGGCGCCGCCCGTTGCCAGCAGCACCGTGGCCCCGTCCGCCGCCTTGGCCACCGCGTCGGCGGCCACGATGCCGCCGGCGCCGGCCTTGTTGTCGACGATGACGCTCTGGCCAAGCCTGTCGGTGAGCTTGGCGCCCAGGTAGCGGGCGATGACATCCTGGGCGCCGCCGGTGGCGAAGGGCACGACGAGGCGCAGGGGCTTGTCGTTCTGCTGGGCCCACAGCGGCGTGGCGGCAAGGCCGGCGGCGGCCGCGAAGGACAGGGCGAGATGTTTCCAGAGCAATTTCATTGTGTCTTTCCGTCCGCATGAGGCGGCAAGCTGGGGAGCGAGTCTAGTCCGGCGCGATAATCCGTCCTCCCCGGCCACCCCGCGCCGGGTCTTGCCGAACCCGTCATGAATCCCAGCTACAAACCCAGCGACGTCGAGTCCGCTGCCCAGGCGCAATGGAGCGCCGCCGATGCCTACCGCGTCACCGAGGACGCGAGCCGCAAGAAGTACTACGCCTGCTCGATGCTGCCGTACCCCAGCGGCAAGCTGCACATGGGCCACGTGCGCAACTACACCATCAACGACATGCTCACGCGCTACCTGCGCATGAGCGGCTACAACGTGCTGATGCCCATGGGCTGGGACGCCTTCGGCCTGCCGGCCGAGAACGCGGCGCTGAAGAACGGGGTGCCGCCGGCCAAGTGGACCTACGAGAACATCGACTACATGCGCGGCCAGCTCCAGGCCATGGGCCTGGCGATCGACTGGAGCCGCGAGATCGCCACCTGCGATCCGAGCTACTACAAGTGGAACCAGTGGCTGTTCCTGAAGATGCTCGAGAAGGGCATCGCCTACCGCAAGACCCAGGTCGTCAACTGGGACCCGGTCGACCAGACCGTGCTGGCCAACGAGCAGGTGATCGACGGCAAGGGCTGGCGCACCGGCGCCACGGTCGAGCGCCGCGAGATCCCTGGCTACTACCTGAAGATCAGCGACTACGCCGAAGAGCTGCTCGAACACACCCAGCACAAGCTGCCGGGCTGGCCCGAGCGCGTCAAGCTGATGCAGGAGAACTGGATCGGCAAGAGCGAGGGCCTGCGCTTCGCCTTCACGCATGACATCCATGGCGCCGACGGCAAGCTCATCCAGGACGGCCGCATGTACGTGTTCACCACGCGTGCCGACACCATCATGGGCGTGACCTTCTGCGCCGTCGCGCCCGAGCATCCGCTGGCCGCACACGCCGCCACGCTCGATCCGAAGGTCGCGGCCTTCATCGAGGAGTGCAAGGCCGGCGGCACCACCGAGGCCGAACTCGCCACGCAGGAGAAGAAGGGCGTGCCCACCGGCCTCACGGTGATGCATCCGATCACCGAGGAGCAGGTGCCGGTGTGGGTCGGCAACTACGTGCTCATGGGCTATGGCGACGGCGCCGTGATGGGCGTGCCCGCGCATGACGAGCGCGACTTCGCCTTCGCCAACAAGTACGGCATCGAGATCATCCAGGTCGTGCTGGTCGACGACGAGCCGCACTTCGACTATCACAAGTGGCAGGACTGGTACGCCGACAAGCAGCGCGGCGTGACCATCAACTCCGACAACTTCAGCGGCATGACCTACAAGGAGGCCGTGGCCGCCGTGGCGCACGCACTGGGCCAGAAGGACCTGGGCGAGCTGCAGACCACCTGGCGCCTGCGCGACTGGGGCGTGAGCCGCCAGCGCTACTGGGGCACGCCGATCCCGATCATCCATTGCGAAGAGCACGGCGCGGTGCCGGTCCCCGAGAAGGACCTGCCCGTGGTGCTGCCGACCGACTGCGTGCCCGACGGCTCGGGCAACCCGCTGAACAAGCACGAGGGCTTCCACGCCGGTGTGACCTGCCCCGTGTGCGGCAAGGCCGCGCGGCGCGAGACCGACACGATGGACACCTTCGTGGACAGCTCGTGGTACTTCATGCGCTACTGCGACCCGAAGAACGACGACGCCATGGTGGCCGGCGGCGCCGACTACTGGATGCCGATGGACCAGTACATCGGCGGCATCGAGCATGCGATTCTTCACCTGCTGTACGCGCGCTTCTGGACCAAGGTGATGCGCGACCTCGGCCTGGTGAAGGCCGACGAGCCCTTCAGCAAGCTGCTCACGCAGGGCATGGTGCTCAACCACATCTTCTACAAGCGCAACGAGAAGGGCGGCAAGGACTACTTCCCGCCCCTCGAAGTCACGGCGGTGCTCGACGCGCAGGGCCGCATCACCGGCGGCACGCTGGCCGACGGCACGAAGGTCGAGTACGGCGGCGTCGGCAAGATGGGCAAGAGCGAGCGCAACGGCGTCGACCCGCAGGACCTGATCGAGAAGTACGGCGCCGACACCGCGCGCCTGTACACCATGTTCACCGCGCCGCCCGAGGCCACGCTCGAGTGGAACGACGCGGCCGTCGAAGGCAGCTACCGTTTCCTGCGCCGCGTGTGGAACTTCGGCGTGGCGCAGGCGGACGTGGCGCCGGTCGCGATCGAGGGCCAGAGCTTCGGCAAGTCCGCCCAGGCGCTGCGCCGCGAGGTGCACACCGTGCTGCGCCAGGTCGACTACGACTACCAGCGCATGCAATACAACACCGTGGTGTCGGGCGCGATGAAGCTGCTCAACGCGCTGGAGGGCTTCAAGCCCGACGGCAGCACCGGCGACGCGGCCGCGCTGCGCGAAGGCTTCGGCATCCTGCTGCGCTGCCTCTACCCGGCCACGCCGCACATCGCCCAGCAGCTCTGGAACGAACTCGGCTACGACAAGGACCTGGGCGGCCTGCTCGACGCGGCCTGGCCCACGGTCGATGTCGGCGCGCTGGTGCAGGACGAGATCGAACTGATGCTGCAGGTCAACGGCAAGCTGCGCGGCAAGCTCAGCGTGCCGGCCGGCGCTTCGAAGGACGAGATCGAGAAGCTCGCACTCGCCTGCGACGACTTCGTCAACTTCGCCGAAGGCGCTCCGCCCAAGCGCGTGATCGTGGTTCCCGGCCGCCTGGTCAACGTGGTTCTCTGAACGACTCAAGCAAGCATGAACACTCGCAATGTCTCGCTGCCGCGCCGCGGCTTTCTTCTCGGGCTGACGGCGGCGGGCGCATCGCTCTGCCTGGCGGGCTGCGGCTTCGAGCTGCGCAAGGCGCCGGTCTTTGCGTTCAAGACGCTGTCGGTGTCGGGCAACTCGGCCATGATCAACCAGATCCGGCGCGAGCTGCGGGCTACCGGCTCGGTGACGTTGGTGCCGGCCGACCAGTCCTCCACCGCCGACGTGGTGCTCGAGATCCTCGGCGAGGACCGCAACCGCTTCGTGATCTCGACCAATTCGGCCGGCCTCGTGCGCGAGTTGCAGCTGCAGTTGCGCGTGCGCTTCCGCCTGCGCACGCCGGGCGGCAAGGATCTGCTGCCGGCCTCCGAGGTTTCGCAGACGCGCGACCTGAGCTTCAACGAAACCAATGCGCTGGCCAAGGAAGGCGAGGCCGATCTGCTGTTCCGCGACATGCAGGCGGATATCGCGCAGCAGCTGATGCGCCGCTTGGCCGCCGTCAAGGAACTCTGAGGCCGCGCGCTCCGGCCTCCATTCGATTGCCATGCAACTCGCCAGCGCCCAGCTCGGGGCCCACCTGCAGAAGGGCCTGAAGCCGCTCTACACGATCCACGGCGACGAGCCGTTGCTCGCGCAGGAGGCGGCCGACGCCATCCGCACCGCCGCGCGTGCGCAGGGCTACACCGAGCGCAGCTCGTACACCGTGGCCGGCGCGCACTTCGACTGGAGCGCGGTGCTTGCGGCCGGGGGCTCGCTCTCGCTGTTCGCCGACAAGCAGATCGTCGAGATCCGCATTCCCTCGGGCAAGCCCGGCAAGGACGGCAGCGCGGCGCTTCAGCAGCTGGCCGAGGCTGCGCCGGGCAACGACAGCACGCTCACGCTCGTGATGCTGCCGCGGCTGGACAAGGCCACGCGCACCGGCGCCTGGTTCTCGGCGCTGGAGAACAACGGTGCGAGCATCCAGGTCGACCCGATCGAGCGCAACGCGCTGCCGCAATGGATCGCGCAGCGCCTGGGCCAGCAGGGCCAGCGCGTGATGCCCGGCGACGAAGGCCAGCGCACGCTGCAGTTCTTCGCCGATCGCGTGGAGGGCAACCTGCTCGCCGCGCACCAGGAAATCCAGAAGCTCGCGCTGCTGCACCCGGCCGGCGAGCTGAGCTGGGAGCAGGTCGAGGCTGCGGTCAACAACGTGGCGCGCTACGACGTGTTCAAGCTGTCCGAAGCCGTGCTGGCCGGCAATCCGCAGCGCGTGGCGCGCATGCTCGACGGCCTGCAGGCCGAGGGCGAGGCCGAGGTGCTGGTGCACTACACGATCGCGGAGGACATCCGTGCGCTCAAGCGCGTGAAGGACGCCATGGCCTCGGGGCGCCCGCTGCCGATGGCGCTGCGCGAGAACCGCATCTGGGGCCCGCGCGAGCGCGCCTTCGAGCGCGTGCTGCCGCGCCTGGACGACCGCATGCTGGCCCGGCTGCTGCGCGCGGCGCACGTGGTGGACGGCATCGTGAAGGGCCTGAGGCAGCCCGACTGGCCCGCCAGCGGCTGGCAGGCCCTGCAGCGGCTGGCGCTGATGCTGTGCCGCGCCTGCAGCAGCGCGGCGACCGCTCCGCGACGCGCCTGACTCGGCCCGCGCACGATGGCTCCAGCCATCAAAAGGCCCGTGTAAGCCGGGTCACAGGTCGGCGTGGGAAAATGAACACATGAATGCGTTCAACGTCAGCGAGCACATGCAGACCCTGGGTCTGCAAGCCAAAGCCGCTGCATTCCTCATGGCCCGTGCGGATGCAGCCACCAAAAACAAGGCATTGAAGGCGCTGGCCCGGCGCCTGCGCGAAGCCGGCCCGGTGCTGGCCGTAGCCAACCAGAAGGACCTCGAGCGCGCCACGGCCGCCGGCCTCTCGGCGCCGATGGTGGACCGCCTCAAGCTCACGCCCAAGGTCATCGAGACCGTGGCGCTCGGCTGCGAGCAACTCGCCGGCATGGCCGACGTGATCGGCGAGATCATCGGCATGAAGCAGCAGCCCAGCGGCATCCGCGTGGGCCAGATGCGCGTGCCGATCGGCGTCTTCGGCATGATCTACGAGAGCCGCCCCAACGTGACCATCGAGGCCGCGAGCCTGGCCATCAAGAGCGGCAACGCGGCCATCCTGCGCGGCGGCTCGGAAGCCATCGAGTCGAACAAGGCGCTGGCGCTCCTGGTGTCCGAGGCGCTGGCCGAAGCCGGCCTGCCGGTCGATGCGGTGCAGCTGGTACAGACCACCGACCGCGAAGCCGTCGGCCAGCTGATCGCCATGCCCGAGTTCGTCGACGTGATCATTCCGCGCGGCGGCAAGGGCCTGATCGAGCGCATCAGCCGCGACGCCAAGGTGCCGGTCATCAAGCACCTGGACGGCAACTGCCACGTCTACGTGGACGATACGGCCGAGTTCGACATGGCGCTGCGTATCGTCGACAACGCCAAGACCCAGAAGTACAGCCCCTGCAATGCCGCCGAAGGCCTGCTGGTGTCGGCCTCGGTGGCCGACGACTTCCTGCCCGAGATCGCCGCCATCTTCGCGGCCAAGGGTGTGGAAATGCGCTGCGACCCGGCCGCCGCCGCCATCCTGCGCGCCGACGGTGCGATCGATCCGAAAGCCAGGGTGGTCGATGCGGTCGAATCCGACTGGTCCGAGGAATACCTGGCCGCCGTCATCAGCATCAAGGTGGTGGCTGGCGTGGACGAGGCCATTGCGCACATCAACCGCTATTCGAGCCACCACACCGACGCCATCGTCACGCGCGACCACGTGCATGCGCAGCGCTTCCTGCGCGAGGTTGATTCGGCCAGCGTGATGGTCAATGCGAGCACACGCTTCGCGGACGGTTTCGAGTTCGGTCTGGGCGCCGAAATCGGCATCAGCACCGACAAGTTCCATGCGCGCGGACCGGTGGGGATCGAAGGGCTGACCTCGCTCAAGTACGTGGTGCTGGGCCAAGGCGAAGTGCGGACCTGATGCGCGCCGCTGTCGTGGTCTTGTCTTCGGGATGGGCACCCCCAATTCCTACAATTCCGCTCTACCTTTAAGCACAAAACCAACAAGGCCGCCCGCATGGTTCCGCATCTCGTCACCGCCCTGACCGGCCCGATCAACGAACTGGAGCAGCGGGTGCTCGACTCGATGCCTGCCATCGAGCGCTGGTTCCGGCTCGAGTGGATGGAGCACACGCCGCCGTTCTACAGCGCCGTCGACATCCGCAACGCCGGCTTCAAGCTGGCCCCGGTCGACACCAACCTGTTCCCGGGCGGCTGGAACAACCTCACCAAGGAAATGCTGCCGCTGGCGGTGCAGGCCGCGCAGGCGGCCATCGAGAAGATCTGTCCGGAAGCGCGCAACCTGCTCGTCATTCCGGAAAATCACTCCAAGAACACCTTTTATCTCGCCAACGTTGCGCAACTGGTGCGCATCTTCCATATGGCGGGGCTCAATGTGCGCATCGGGTCCATCGACCCCGCCATCAAGACTTCCAAGAAGATCGAGTTGCCCAACGGCGACACCGTGACGCTCGAGCCGGTGGTGCGCAGCAAGCGCCGCCTGGGGTTGAAGAACTTCGATCCCTGCACAATTCTCCTCAACAACGAGCTTTCTGCAGGAACGCCTGGCATCCTCGAAGACTTGCACGAGCAGTATCTGCTGCCGCCGCTACATGCAGGCTGGTCGGTGCGCCGCAAGAGCAACCACCTGCACAGCTACGAGGAGCTGTCCAAGCGCTTCGGCAAGCTGCTGGGCATCGACCCCTGGCTCATCAACCCGATCTATGCGCGCGCCGAAGGCGTGGACGTGGCCGAGGGCCGCGGCATCGACGTGCTGACCAGCCATGTGGACGCGGTGCTGACCAAGGTGCGCCGCAAATACAAGGAATACGGCATCAACGAGAAGCCGTTTGTGGTCGTCAAGGGCGGCCACAGCGGCAGCGGCAGTCCGGGCGTGGTGACGGTGCGCGACGCCAAGGACGTGGAGGCGCTGATCGGCAAGCCCCGCGCTGCGGCCGGCATTCCCGCTGCCAGGCCGGGCGCCAGCCGCGATCTGCGCGACCCCACCGAGCTGATCGTGCAGGAAGGCGTGCTGACCAACGAGCGCGTGCACAACGGCGTGGCCGAACCGGTGGTCTACATGATGGATCGCTACGTGGTGGGCGGCTTCTACCGCGTGCATGCCGAGCGCGCCGCCGACGAGAACCTGAAGCTGCCGGGCGCGAGCTTCGTGCCGCTGGCTTTCTCTGAAAGTGCGCACTTGCCTCAGCCCGGTGCCAAGCCTGGCGCCAGTGCCCCGAACCGCTTCTACATGTACGGCGTGGTGGGCCGGCTGGCCATGGTGGCCGCCAGCTACGAAATGGAAGCGACCGATCCGGACGCCGAAATCTACGAATGATTTCCCGGGGTGGCTGGCGGCGGCTTGCGCCGGTCGCAAGCAGCGGCAAAATAGCGGCCCCACAGCAACGGAAACAAAAGGGCGGGAGGGGTGACAATGGTGAACTAAAGTTCCCCCGTGTCGCACCCTGGCGTGTCTGACGCGTCGATTCCAGCAGCCTGTCCTTTTCCCATCGACCTCGTGTCAGCCCCCAAAAATCTCTCAGCCGGCCTGATCGTCGGCGCCATCGGCGTCGTCTATGGCGACATCGGCACCAGCGTGCTGTATGCCGTCAAGGAAGTGTTCGGCCACGGCCATGTGCCGTTCACCGTCGGGAACGTCTACGGCATCCTCTCGATGTTCTTCTGGACGCTCACCGTCATCGTCTCCATCAAGTACGTCGTGCTCGTGCTGCGCGCCGACAACGAAGGCGAAGGCGGCCTCGTCGCCATGCTCGCGCTGGCCTCCCGCGCGGTGGCCGACAAGCCCAGGCTGCGCCACGTGCTGCTGGTGGTCGGCATCTTCGGCACCTCGCTTTTCTATGGCGACGGGGTCATCACCCCGGCCATCTCGGTGCTCTCGGCGGTCGAGGGCCTGGAGGTGGTGTCGCCACACTTCACGCACTACGTCATTCCGCTCACGCTGGTCGTGCTGTTCTGCCTGTTCGTGGTGCAGAAGCGCGGCACGGCAGGCATCGGCAAGTTCTTCGGGCCGATCACGCTGGCGTGGTTCCTGGCGATCGCCGTGCTCGGCGTGTCCCAGATCCTGCACCACCCCGAGATCCTGAAGGCGCTGAATCCGTTCTACGCGCTGAAGTTCATGTGGGACAACCCCGGCACCAGCTTCATCCTGCTGGGCGCCACCGTGCTGTGCGTGACCGGCGCCGAGGCGCTGTACGCCGACCTGGGGCACTTCGGCAAGAGCCCGATCCGCATCGCGTGGTTCTCGGTGGTGATGCCGGCGCTCACGCTCAACTACTTCGGCCAGGGCGCGCTGCTGCTGGAGAACCCCGAGGCGGTGAAGAACCCGTTCTTCATGATGGCGCCCGAATGGGCGCTCATCCCGCTGGTGCTGCTGGCCACCGCGGCCACCGTGATCGCGTCGCAGGCCCTGATCACGGGCGCCTTCAGCGTCACGCGCCAGGTCATCCAGCTGGGCTACCTGCCGCGCCTGAACATCGAGCACACCAGCGTGCGTACGGCGGGCCAGATCTATATCCCGCTGGTCAACTGGGGCCTGTTCGTGGCCATCGTGCTGGCGGTGGTCATGTTCCGCTCGTCGAGCAGCCTGGCCGCGGCCTACGGCATCGCCGTGACCACCGACATGCTGATCACCACGGTGCTGACCTTCTTCGTGATCCGCTATGCGTGGAAGCTGCCGCTGGCGCTGTGCATCGCGTCGACCGCGGTCTTCTTCGTCGTCGACTTCCTGTTCTTCGCGTCGAACCTGCTCAAGCTGTTCGAAGGCGGCTGGTTCCCGCTGCTGATCGGCGGCTTCGTCTTCACGCTGATGATCACGTGGAAGGAAGGCCGCCGCCTGATGGGCGAGGCGCAGCATGCCGATGCGATCGACCTGAAGTCCTTTCTCGGCTCGGTGTTCGTGAGCCCGCCGGCACGCGTGGACGGCACGGCGGTGTTCCTCACGGCCGAGCCGGGCACCGTGCCCAACGCGCTGCTGCACAACCTGAAGCACAACAAGGTGCTGCACGAGCAGAACATGTTCGTGACCGTGCGCAACCACGAGGTGCCATGGATCCCGATGGACAAGCGCATCGAGATCGAGGCGCTCGGCCACCACTGCTGGCAGATCATGGTGCACTACGGCTTCAAGAACGACATCGACCTGCCGCGCGCACTCGAAAACGCGCGCATGCGCGGCTGCCAGCTGGAACAGATGACGACCAGCTACTTCCTGTCGCGCGACGTGGTCATCCCCACGCTCGGCAGCGGCATGGCGCCGTGGCGCGAGAAGCTGTTCGCGCAGATGCACCACAACGCGAGCGGAGCGGCGGCGTTCCTGGGGCTGCCGAACAACGCGGTGGTGGAGCTGGGGTCGAAGATCGAGATCTGAGGCCTGGCGCGGTGCGCCTCAGCCGAACTCCCCGGGCCGATCCCTCTCGAGCCTCGCCACATGCGAGGCGATCGCGCCCGGCGTGGTGAACCAGACATCGCCTCGCTCGCGCGCCTGCGCCAGGCGCGCGAGCGCGGTGCGCAGGTGTCTCAGCCGGTACGGCTGCCCGACGATGTACGGATGCAGCGCCAGGCCCATCACCAGCGGCTGCGCGCGCGACTGGTCAAGCATTTCCTCGAAGTTGTCGATCACCATGGCGCTGAAGTCCTTCGCGTCCATCAGGCGGCCGACGATCATCGGGATGTCGTTGAGTTCCTGCGGGTACGGCACCGACCACAGCGAACCGCCACCGCGCGTGCGCATGCGCAGCGGCTGGTCGTCGTGGCACCAGTTGAGGGTGTAGCCGTAGCCGGTTTCGGCCAGCAGGTCGGGCGTGAGGACGCTTTCGGAGATCCATGGCGAGAGCCAGCCGGTGGGCGCCTGCCCGCTTTCGCGCAGCATGCGCTCGCGGCAGCGCAGCAGCAGTGCGCGCTCGTGCTCCTCGTCGAGCACGCCCTGGCGCTCGGCATTGCTGTGGCCGTGGCCGATCAGTTCGTCGCCGCGCGCCACCAGCGCCTGGACCAACTCGGGGCAGTGGTCGTACAGCGCGGTGTTGACGAGCGCGCCTGTGGGCAGCGCGAGCGCGTCGAACAGTTCGAGGCAGCGCCACGCACCGACGCGGTTGCCGTACTCGCGCCAGCCGTGGTTGAGCACGTCGGGCTGCGGCGAGGCCGGGCCGATGCATGCGCCCAGCCCGTCGCCGAAGGCGAAGTGCTCGACGTTGAAGCCGATGTACACCGCCAGCCGCGCGCCGTTCGGCCAGACATAGTCGGGCCGCCGCGTGATGGGCCGGTAGTCGAAGCGATCGTGCGTGGGGAGCCGGTCGGGCCAGCGCGTCGTCATGCCGCTGGCCTCACAGCACGGCGAGGCCGGCGCGCACCAGCAGCCATTCGGCGCTGTCGTTCCAGACGTCCATCTGCACGATCAGGCCGTGGCGCACCACATAACGGTCGACATAGCGATTGCCTTCGAAGGCCGTGCCGTCGGGCCATGCACCGTAGAGCGTGCCGAGGCTGTAGACCACCGTTTCCTCGGGCGTGCCGCCAGCCACCGTTTCGGTGCGCTCGATCTTCTTCTTGACCCATGCATAGCGCTTCGCGTTGAAGGCCGAGGTGTCGCCGGGCGCCTTCATCGGGCGGTTGCCGGTGAAGCGGATGCGGATGTCGGGCGCGGTGAAGCGGGAGGCCGACTGCGGGTCCGGGATCATCACCAGGCGAAGGAATTCGTCGACCACGGCGGCGGGATCGGGAGCAGGGCTGCCCTGCGAAACGGATGTCTCCACGAGGTTCTCCGGTAGTTGTCGGAGCCGGATTCATGCAATTCCCGTGCCGGATGGTTGACGTTACGAGGCCGGGATTGTTGACAATCCTGCGATTGCGGGCTCCCGGCACAATCGTCCGGTGCTGCGGATTCAAGAGGGGAAAAAGCCCCCGCCGGCAAGGACATCGCCGCTTCCGGCAACATCGCGCCCGATATCCCATGCCATTGGCCACCGTACCCCGGCACCGCAAGAAAGAACGCCTGATGAAAAACATCCTCTTCGTCGCCGATCCGCTCGATCACTTCAAGATCTACAAGGACACGACCTTCTCGATGATGCGCGAGGCGCAGCGCCGCGGTTATCGCATCGCCGCCTGCCTGCCGCAGGACATCCAGTGGAAATCGGGTGGCGTGGTCACGGCCACGGTGCAGCAGATCACGCTGACCGGGCACGCCCGGGACTGGTACGCCGTCGACATCACCGAGGCCAAGGCGCTGAAGGATTTCGACGCCGTGCTGATGCGCAAGGACCCGCCCTTCGACGCCGAATACATCTATGCCACGCACCTGCTTGAGCAGGCCGAGCGCGAGGGTGCGCAGGTGGTGAACTCGCCGCGTGCGCTGCGCGACCACCCCGAGAAGCTCGCGATCATGGAGTTTCCGCAGTTCATCACGCCCACGCTGGTCACGCGCAGCGCGCAGGCGGTGCGCGACTTCCACGCGGAGCACGGCGACATCATCCTGAAGCCGCTCGACGGCATGGGCGGCATGGGCATCTTCCGCGTGAAGCAGGACGCGCTGAACCTCGGCTCCATCGTCGAGACGCTCAACAAGGACGGCGCCGAAACGATCATGGTGCAGCGCTTCGTGCCGGAAGTGGTACAGGGCGACAAGCGCATCCTGATCATCGCGGGCGAGCCGGCGCCTTTCGTGCTGGCGCGCATTCCGCAGGGCACCGAGGTGCGCGGCAATCTGGCGGCCGGCGGCAAGGGCGTGGCGCAGCCGCTCACGGCGCGCAATCGCGAGATCGCCGAGACCGTGGGGCGCACGCTCGCGCCGCGCGGTCTGCTGCTGATCGGGCTCGACGTGATCGGCGACTCGGTCACCGAGATCAACGTGACCAGCCCGACCTGCTTCCAGGAAATCACCGAGCAGACGGGCTTCGACGTGCCGGCGATGTTCGTCGATGCGCTCGAGGCGCACCTGGCCCGGGCTTCAGCGCACTGAGCGCTGACCGTCCACGAACACATGCAGTTCGCCTGGCGTGAACTGCGTCCATGTTTCGTTGGTGGTCAGCGGTGCGGTCACGACCACGGCCACGCGGTCGTTGGGCGTGGTGTGCCGTGCGAAGTCGATCTCCAGGTCTTCGTCCGACAACTGCGCCGTCACGAAGGGGTGGCGGCGCTCCACGTACCAGAGGTTGGTCGAGGCATGCGCCCACAGCGCCTGCCCGTTGGACAGCATGAAGTTGAAGGTGCCGTGCGCCGCGAGCTGCGGTGCCAGTTCGCGCAGCGTGAGCGTCAGCTCATCGATGCTCGGCACGCCCGCATGCGACTTGGCCAGCTCCTGCATGATCCAGCAGAAGGCGTGCTCGCTGTCGGTGTTGCCCACCGGATGGAAGTTGCCGTGCAGGCGCGGGCGGAATTCCTTCAGGTCGCCGTTGTGGGCGAACACCCAGTAGCGCCCCCAGAGCTCCCGCACGAACGGGTGGCAGTTCTGCAGGTTGACCTCGCCCTGCGTCGCCTTGCGGATGTGCGCGATGACGTTGCGGCTCTGTATGGGGTAGCGCCGGATCAGCTCCGCCACCGGCGATTCGCACGCCGGCTGGTGATCGACGAAGTGGCGCAGCCCGCGGTCCTCGAAGAACGCGATGCCCCAGCCATCGGCGTGATGATCGGTGCGGCCGCCGCGTTGAGCGAAGCCGGTGAAGCTGAAGGTCACGTCCGTGGGCGTGTTGCAATTCATTCCAAGCAATTGGCACATGGCGCCATTAAAGCGCGAGCGCCAGCCGCTTGGCGAATCCGCTCGCCCTTTCAGCGCACGAAGCGGCCTTCGGGCGTGACGCGCACCATCTCGATGAAGCGCGAGCCGGTGGTGCCGCCGGTCGAGAAATCGATGTCCATGCCGGCCAGGCGCAGCTTGAGCGCGCGCAGCGTCGCATGCAGGCGCGCGCGCGTCAGGTCGCGGCCGGTGCGCTTGAGCGCCTCGATCATCACCAGTGCGTTCAGGTAGCCCTCGAAGCTGCCGTAGCCCACCGGCACCTGCGCCCGCTCGGCCAGCCGGCGATAGTCGCGCGTCACGGTTTCAACCTCGCCCCAGGGATAGGGCATGACCTGCGAGATCGCCAGGCCGCCCGCCTGCAGGGGCACCACCTTGGCCGTGACCTCGCCCGGCACGATCGACATGCCATAGAACATTGGCTTGCTGCCGGCGTCGTAGGTGGCCTTGATCACCTCGCCCGCCACGGTGCCGGCCAGGTACATCAGGATGGCCTGGGACTGGCTGTCGGCCAGCGCCTTGCCGGCGGCGGCGGCGTTCGAGCCGTCGCCCTTGACCATGACCGTGGCCGTCGGCGCGAGCTTGCGGGGGGCCATGGCCGCCTCGATCAGCTTGACCGCCTCGGCGCCGCCGGGGTTGTCGAGGTGGGCGATGGCGATCTTGTTCACGCCGATGGTGGCCAGGTGCTCGACCAGGGCCTGTGCTTCGCGTGCGTTGCTGGCGCGCACGAAGTAGGCCGAGCCCGCCACGCGTTCGCGCGCGCTGTCGCCCACCCCGTAGCCGCCCACGCTGGGCGCGCCGCTCTGCTGCAGCAGCTTGGCCGCAGCGGCCGTCGTGCCCGAGCCCACGCAGCCGAAGAAGGCGAACACGCGGTGGTCGTTCAGCAGCTTGCCGTAGTTCTCCACCGCCTTGTCGGCCTTCAGCTCGTCGTCCAGCGCCACCATCTTGATCTTGCGTCCGCCCACGCCGCCCTGTTCGTTGACCGAATCGAACGCCAGCGCGGCACCGTTGTGCACGACCTTGATCTGCGAGCCGAGCGGACCGCTCAGCACGGCCGAGCTGCCGAGCACGATTTCACTGTCGCTCACCCCCGCCTCGGCGGCTTGCACAGACGAGAGCCGCGCGAGGCCGCCGGCGAGAACTGCCGTCGAGGCGATAAAACTTCTGCGTTGCATGATGTAAGACCCACTCTAACTGTGTTTAACAACTGTTAACAATTAGAAACGATGGGGTCTTAGGTAGTACTGAGTGCTTACCCTTGTTGTGGCGGGTGGCGCAACTGCCAAGCCGCGCAGATTGCAATCGCGCAAAGCCCTGCCAGCATCGCGAACACCTCATCGAAGGCGGCCAGCCGCGCCGGGCTGCTCATCGGGTTGGCGAGCGAATCGCCATGCGCCGCCAGCCGCCACTCGAGAACGATGGCGCACAGGCTCACGCCCGCCGCGCCGCCCAGCATGCGTACGAAGTTGATGGCGCTCGCGCCCTGCGGGATCAGCGGCTTGGCCAGTGGCCGCATCGAGCCCAGGTTGAGCGAGGGCAGGATGAAGCCCAGCCCGATGCGCCCGATGATCGCGAAGGCCACCAGCAGCCACAGCGCGCTGTCGAGCCGCAGCACCATCATCAGCGCGAACGATGCCGCCAGCAGCGCGAGGCCGATCGTCACCAGTACCCAGGTCGGGTGCTGGTCGGCCAGCCGGCCGACGCCGGCGATGGTCAGCGCAAGCACGATGCCCGCCGGCAGCAGGATGGTGCCCACGTGCGAGGCCGACAGATGCAGGCCCACCTGCATGTATACCGGCAGCAGGTAGGTCGAACCGAACAGCGCCGTGCCGTAGATGAAGGCCACCACGCTGCCCATGGCGAATTGCCGGTACTGGAACAGCGCGAGGTTCATCAGCGGCGTGCCGCCCGAGGCCGCGAGCCGCCGCTGCCACCATACGAAGGCGGCGAACGACACCAGCGCGCCCGCCAGCAGCAGGCCGGCCTGCAGGGGCGAATCGCCGCGCAGCGCGACCAGCCCGTTCAGCAGGCACAGCGTGCCGACCGTGCCCAGCGCCAGCCCGCGCGCGTCGAGCCCCCCGCCGCGCGCCGCGGCCACGCCGCCCGGCGCGGTGGTCGGCACGAACTTGTAGGCCAGCCACAGCGAGGCCAGGCAGAACGGCACCACCATGAAGAAGATCGAGCGCCAGCCGAACAGGTCGACCAGCACCCCGCCGATGCTCGGCCCCACCGCCGGCGCCAGCACCACGCCCATGCCGAAGATGCCGCTCGCGCGTCCCTGCTCGTGCGGCTCGAAGGCGCGCAGGATGATGATGGCCGGGATGGGCTGCACCACGCCCGCCGCCAGCCCCTCGGCCACGCGCGCGAGCAGCACCAGCGAGAAGTCGTTGGCCACGCCGCCCACGATACCGCCTGCGAGCAGCAGCAGCATGGTGCCCACGTAGGTGCGCCGGTAGCCGTAGCGCGACAGCAGCCAGGGCGTGGTGAGCATCGACACCGTCATCGCCACCATGAAGCCGGAGCTCACCCACTGCGCGCGTTCCTGGCCGAGCGAGAAGTGGTGGCTCATGCCCGGGATCGCCACGTTGACGATGGTCGAGGACATGATCGACGCCATCGTGCCCACCATGACCGACAGCAGCAGGTACCAGCGGTAACGCTCGCCATAGCGTTCGCGCAGCGTGCCGATGGAGGGCGGGGCCGGCGTGGTCGCTGCTTCGGAGGTCTGTGGGGAGGTCATGGGGGCGGCGGAATGTCTCGGGTCCGTCGTCCTACAAGCATATCGGTCTTTGCGCGGGCGGGGGCGCGACGGGTGGCCCGCACAATGCGTCGGCTGTCCCCTCAGCGTCAGGAAGAAGATCGAGACAACACATGGACGCCATGCCCGACGAACAACAAGCCAACGCCCAACCGGCCCCCGCCGAGCCGGAAGGCACCCCCACGCTCGCGACCGAGCTGGCCGCGCCGACCGTGAGCCGCGCCTACCGCTGCCAGTGCGGCCGCCCCGTGTTCCTGCGCAACAGCAAATGCCTGGCCTGCCACACGCCGCTCGGCTACGTGATCGATCGGCTCGGTGTGATGCCGCTCGCGCCGGCGGTGGGCGAGGGCGCCCAGCCCGACACCTTCACCGTGTTCGGCGATCCGCATGGCAAGACCTACCGCCGCTGCACGAACCTCATGACCCCGGCCGCCTGCAGCTGGATGGTGCCTGCCGCACGCGAAGGCGAGACCCTGCCCGACGACACCCAGGGCCTCGCGCCCGGCTACTGCCTGGCCTGCAGCGTCACCCGCACCATTCCCGATCTTTCGGTGGAAGCCAACGGCGAACTCTGGGGCAAGCTCGAGACCGCCAAGCGCCGGCTCATCTCGCAGCTGCTCGCACTCGGCCTGCCGGTGGTGAGCCGCCACGCCGATCCCGTGCACGGGCTGACCTTCGACTTCCTGAGCAACATGCCGGGTGGCCCGCACGTGATGACCGGCCACCAGCACGGCGTGATCACGCTCAATGCCGAGGAGGCCGAGGACGCCGTGCGCGAGCGCATCCGCGCCGAGATGCGCGAGCCCTACCGCACGCTGCTGGGCCACTTTCGCCACGAGGTCGGCCACTACTACTGGGACCTGCTGGTGCTGCCCACGCCGTGGATCGACGACTTCCGCGCGCTCTTCGGCGACGAACGCGCCGACTACGCCGCTGCGCTGCAGCACCACTACGAACAGGGCCCGCCGCCCGACTGGGCCGACCGCTTCGTGAGCAGCTACGCGAGCACGCATCCCTGGGAAGACTGGGCCGAAACCTGGGCCCACTACCTGCACATGGCCGATACGGCGGACACCGCGATGAGCTTCGGTGTCGACGCAACCAACGTCGAGCTGGCAAGCGACCTCTTCACCACCGACGACCTCTGGCAGCCGGGCGCTCCCGATGCCGGCAAGTTCCTCGACTTCATCAACGGCTGGGTGCTGCTCACCAACGTGCTCAACGAGCTGTCGCGCAGCATGGGGCAGCCCGACTACTACCCCTTCGTGCTGCCGCACGCGGCCGTGGGCAAGCTGCAGTTCATCCACCGGGTGATCACTCAGCAGCGGCCGGGCAGTGCGCCGACGATGGTGGTGGCCAGCGATGTGGCCGATTCCGCACCCGACGAACAGGAGCAGTCACAGGGGCAATCGCAGAGCCCTGCTCAGTCCTGAGCCGGTGGTGCGCCGGTCGCGCAGCGCATGCAGATGCACGCCAGCCCGCGCATGTCTTCCGGCAGGTTCGTGAGCGGCGCCTTGCCGAAGTCGGCCTGCATGCACCAGCAGGGCGGCTGCGCCTGGCCCGTCTCGCGTTCGATTTCCATTGCGCAGCGGTTCGCCTCGCCGCACAGCGGGCAGCGCGTGGCGTCGATCAGGCCGGTGGCCGCCGCCGAAGTCGTCATGCGATCTCGAAAGCCGACAGCTTCTTCGCCACCGCCACGTTCTGCAGCGTCACGTAGACCGGCAACCCGCCGCTGTAGTCCGGGTAGTCCTCGCCCTCGATCAGCGGCAGCAGGTAGCGCCGGCACTGCTCGGTGATGCCGTAGCCATCGTCCGAGATGAAATCGCGCGGCATCGGCTTCTCGACGTTGGCCACGGATTCGAGCGACGCGCAGCCCAGGCGGTAGGCATAAGGCACATCGGACGTGCGCTCGATGGTGGGCATGACGGCATTGCGGCCTTCGAGCGCCAGCTCCACCGCGCGCTGTCCCAGCTCGTAGGCCTGCTTCACGTCGGTGGCCGAGGCGATGTGGCGCGCCGCGCGCTGCAGGTAGTCGGCCACCGCCCAGTGGAACTTGTGGCCCAGCGCTTCCTTGATCATCTGCGCCACCACCGGCGCCGCGCCGCCGAGCTGCGCATGGCCGAAGGCGTCGCGCGTGCCCTGTTCGGCAAGGAAGGTGCCGTCGGGGTGGTGGCAGCCTTCGGACACCACCACCGAGCAATACCCGTGCTGCTTCACCAGTTCGTCGACGCGCGCGATGAAGCGCGGCTTGTCGAACTCGATCTCCGGGAACAGCACCACCACCGGAATGCCCTGGTCCGCTGCCAGCCCGCCCGCCGCGGCGATCCAGCCCGCGTGCCGCCCCATCACTTCGAGCACGAACACCTTGGTCGATGTTGCCGCCATCGAACGCACGTCGAACGAGGCCTCGATGGTCGACACCGCCACGTACTTCGCAACCGAGCCGAAGCCGGGACAGCAGTCGGTCAGCGGCAGGTCGTTGTCGATGGTCTTGGGCACGTGGATGGCCTGCAGCGCATAGCCCATCGACTGCGACAGCTGGCTCACCTTGAAGCAGGTGTCGGCCGAATCGCCGCCGCCGTTGTAGAAGAAGTAGCCGATGCCGTGCGCCTTGAACACCTCGATCAGCCGCTCGTACTCGCGCCGGTTCTTCTCGAGCGACTTGAGCTTGTAGCGGCACGAACCGAAAGCGCCCGAGGGCGTGCTGCGCAGCGCCGCGATCGCCTCGGGCGATTCGGCGCCGGTGTCGATCAACTCCTCGGTCAGCGCGCCGATGATGCCGTTGCGCCCCGCGTAGAGCTTGCCGATGCGGTCGGGATGTTTTCGCGCCGTCTCGATCACGCCGCAGGCCGACGCGTTGATGACCGAGGTGACACCGCCCGACTGGGCGTAGAAGGCGTTGAGGATGGGCATGCGCGGCATTCTCCCGCAGCCCCCCGGCAGGCGCCAGTGTCAGGGTGACAGGATGTCAGCGGCTTTCGAAGACCGGCGGGCGTTTCTGCAGGAAGGCGCTCACGCCTTCGCGGAAGCTCGGGCGGTCGATCAGCTCGCGCTGGCGCTCGCTCTCGTAGTGCAGCTGCTCCTTCAGCGTGTGGCGCTCCGAGGCCTCGAAGGCCTCGCGTGCCTCGAGCACTGCATGCGCCGGCAGGCGGGCGAGGCGCTGCGCGATGCCCTTGGCCTCCTCCATCAACTGCTCGTCGTCCACGCAACCCCAGATCAGGCCCCATTGCACAGCACGCCCCGCGCCCACGCGCTCGTCGAGCAGCGCCATGCCCATGGCGCGCGCCCGGCCGGCGCGGCGCGGAATGGCCCAGGTGCAGCCTAGGTCCGGCACGATGCCGAGCTTGGGCAGAAAGGGCAGGTAGAAATACGCGCTGCGCGCGGCAATGGTCACGTCGGCTGCCAGCGCAAGGCCCACGCCGGCGCCGGCCGCGGGGCCATTGACGGCGGCGACCACGGGAACAGGCAGCGTGCGCAGCGCCTCGATCAGTGGATTGCTGAGCTGTTGCATCCACTCCGCCGTCTGCGTGCCGAGGGACTTGCCCTCGTCGCCCGGCGCCATCGCGCTCAGGTCGGCGCCCACGCAGAAGGCCTTGCCGGCGCCCGTGAGGATCACTGCGCGCACCGCGCGGTCGTCGCGGATGCGCTCGAGCGCATCGCGCAGTTCGACCTGCAGCTCGCGCGCGATCGGGTTGAGCTTGGCGGGAAGATTCAGCGTGAGCGTGGCGATGCCGTCGGCCAGCTCCTGGAGGATGTAGGGCTGGTCGCTCATCGGGCGGTGGAGGTGGGTGCGTCGGGGCTCATGGGCATCGATGGTTCGATGCACGCGAGCCCGGGTCAAGCCGGGGACAACCCGTGTGACGGAAGTCGCCAAGGCGACCGTGTGCCCGTGCCCTTCGACAGAGGCATGGCGGCCGGCCGCGCATCCGACACGGTGATGCACGACGCCTCCAGCGCCGACACCAGCACGCGCCGGTGCTCGGCGCTCTCGAAGCGATTGCCGGGCTCCAGCACGATGTCGCGCGGGTCGCGGTCGAGCGTGACCCAGACCGAGCCGCTTCGGCATTCGATGCCCACGCCCGCGCCATCGGGTACGGCGAAGACGGAACGTTTCGGCAGGCTGACGTGGAAGCGGGAAGAAGCGGGGGAAGAGGTGCTCATGGCAAGCTCCATTGCATTCGTGATACGAATGAATATAGTGAGCCGGTCCCTCATTTGCACACGGTCATTCGGAACTCTTTGCATGCGCCTAGAGAATGTCAAACCCTCCGGCGCCATGAATGGCGAGCTGCCGCCGCTCGAATTGCTGCGCAGTTTCGAGGCGGCCGCGCGCCGGCTGAGCTTCACGCTCGCGGCCGGCGAGCTGCACCTGACGCAGTCGGCCGTGAGCCGGCAGATCCAGCAGCTCGAAGCCAGCCTGGGCGTGCTGCTGTTCGAGCGCCGCCACCGCGCGCTGTCGCTCACCGAGGCCGGCGGCGTGCTGCAGCGTGCCGTCACCGACAGCCTGGAGCGCCTGCGCGACGCCACTGCGCGCGTGCGCGCCAGTGCCGCGCCGCGCCAGGTGGCGATCACCACCACGCCGGGCTTCGCATCGCTGTGGCTCATTCCGCGGCTCGTGCGCTTCACCGGCAGCCATCCGCAGGTCGACGTGCGCGTGTCGGCCACGCTCGACGTGCTCGACCTGGAGCGCAGCCGCATCGACCTGGCGGTGCGCTTCGTGCCGATCGATCGCGGCGTCGGCGCGGCGCTGTTCGAGGAGTCGGTGGTGCCGCTGTGTGCCCCGCAGCTCGCGGCGGCCTTGCACGCGCCCTCGGATCTTTCGGGACTCACGCTGCTCACCATCGAGTACCCGGACCACAGCGAAGCACCGACGACCGACTGGGAGCCCTGGCTCAAGGTCATGGGGCTCGCCGACCTGCGCATGAAGAGCACGCTGCGCTTCACGCAATACGCCGACGCGGTGGCCGCGGCCGTGGCGGGCCAGGGCGTGGTGATCGGCCGGTTGCCGCTGCTGCAGGACCTGGTGAGAGACGGCCACCTGGTCGCACCGCTGGGCGAGGGCGCCGCGTCGCGCCGCGGCTACTTCGTCGAGATGTCGAAGCGCGCCGGGAGCAACCGCGACGCGCAGGATTTCGCGCAGTGGCTGCGCGACGAAGCGGAAGCGGCGCGGCGGACCTGAAGGCCCGTCGCGCCGGCGCTGAAGAAGGTTGCGATCAACCCGGCAGCAGCACCTTGTTCACGACGTGGATCACCCCGTTCGATTGGTAGACGTTGGCGATCGTCACCATCGCCGTGCCGCCCTTGGCATCGGTCACCATCACGTTGCTGCCGCTCATCGTCGCGATCAGCGTGCCGCCGCTCGCGGTCTTCAGCGTGGCCTTGCCGCCGCCTGCGTTGATGGCGCTCATCAGCGCCGGGCCATCCATCCGGCCGGGCACCACGTGGTAGGTCAGCACCTTGCTCAGCGTGGGCTTGTTCTCGGGCTTGAGCAGCGTGTCGACCGTGCCGGCCGGCAGTGCAGCGAAGGCCGCGTTGGTCGGTGCGAACACGGTGAACGGGCCGGGGCTCTTGAGCGTGCCCACGAGGTCCGCGGCTTTCACGGCCGCGACCAGCGTGGTGTGGTCCTTCGAATTCACGGCGTTGTCGACGATGTCCTTCGTCGGGTACATCGCCGCGCCGCCGACCATCGGGTTCGACGACATGCCGCCGCCGCGCTCGCTCATGGCCGTGCCGCTCGCGCAAGCGCCGAGCAGGACCGAAACGCCGACTGCAATCATGAGTTTCTTCATTGAAGGCTCCTGGAAAGAAAGGTTCTTGGTGGAAGGTGACTGTGGAAACCGCCAGCAGCTCGGAGGCGCGATGCGCTTGAGTCGGATACGGCGCGGCCGCGCAACTGGATTCACGCGACGGCACCGCGTCGGCTTCGCGCCACAACCACCCATGCGGCGCTTGCGCGTCGCATGCGGGCTCGCCAAAATCCGCCCTTCGTTTTTCAGCGACTGTTTCTTTTCACCGCGCCTGGCGACGACCAACCTCCCGGGCGACAAACCAATCCAATGAACCGTTTCCTGAACACCTGATCCGCACACCGACCGCCCCGGCCGGACGTGCATCCATGCACCCGCCCGAGGCCCGTCGACAAAGGCCCCGCGCAGCCATTCGCCGGGGCCTTTCTGTTTTTCGGAGTGTGCGCACATGAGTGCTCAACGAAAGGCCCGAGACGACGATAAGCGTCTGGGCCGGTTTTACTTTTCGGTGCCCGGCGTGGCACCTCGCAATCCTGTAGTGGCCGCGATGGCGCGCGGCGAATCGAACCAGAAGGCAGGGCGCCACCTGCGCACGCATCGCGCCGAGCGGCGTGCGCAGAAAGTTGCGCTACAGAAGGCGGCCCGCAGCCTGCAGGAAGACTGACGGCATGCGCGAAGACATGGACGAGGCCGTCGTCGCAATGATCGCGGGCGGCGTGCTGATGCTGGCGATCAAGCGCTGAGCCGCACCGGCGCCGCGCGCGGCAGCACGAGGAACGCGAGCGTGCCCGCGGCCAGCATGCCCGCGACCGTGAGGAACACCGCGCGGAACGGCTCGACGCCATTCGCCACGGCCCACGACGCGGCCACGCCCGTCGTCCACTGCATCAGCGACACGCCGAGGAACATCGCCATGTTGAGCAGCGCCATCGCGCGTCCCGTCATCGCAGCGGGGTAGGCGTTCCTGGTGTAGGCGTACTGCAGCACGCTGTAGCCCGAAAGCAGGCCGTAGAAGACCGGCAGGCCGATGTCCACCGCGCGCGATTGCGTCAGCGCCATGGCGCCGAACATCAGCGCGCCGGCGAACGAACATCCCATCATCCAGTGTGCGCGGCGTGCGCCGCCCGGGTCCATCCGGCCGAACAGCGCCGGGCTGAGCATGCCGGCGACGGTCATGACCAATGCGACATTGCCGCTGGCCACCAGCGACAGGCCGTGCCGGTCGTGCAACACCGGCCCGAGCCACAGGCCGCGCAGCGTGATGAAGGCCGCGTACGACACGCAGGCGAAGCACAGCAGGCCCAGGGTGTGCGGCATCGCGAACAGCGGCAGCAGCTCGCGCACCGCCTTGCGCAGCGACTGGCGCTCGGCCGGCACTGCCTGCGGGCTCGCCTGGTCCACCGCACGCACCGGCTCGTGCACGCGCCAGAAGATGACGATCCACGAGAGCACGGCGAACCCGGCCAGCACCGCGTACCCCGCGCGCCACGAGGAAGCCTCGATCAGCAAGGCCAGCGGCGTGCCGGTGAACAGGATGCCCAGGCCGGCCATGCTCATCACCAGTCCCGACATGGCGGTGAAGCGCGAGGCGTCGAAGTGCCGTGCGATGAACACCGTGCACACCAGGAAGGCCGGCGCGCAGCCGACGCCGATCAGCGCCTGCCCCAGCAGCAGGGCGCCGAAGCTCGACGCCATTGCGCACAGCGCCGCGCCCGCGATGGCCAGCGGAAAGGCGACCAGCACCGTACGGCGCACGCCGAACATGTCGATCGACACGCCCATCGCGAGCTGCATGATGCCGAACATGAAGTGAAAGGTGCCGGCCCAGGTGCCGAGCTGTTGTGGCGTCAGGCCGAAGTGACTGGCGAGCGGCGTTGCCATCATGGCGCCGACGGTGCGGAAGGCCTGGCTCAGGGCGAAGGCGCTGGCGAGTGCGACCAGCATCGCGGCGGCCGAGGTTGACCAGCGCGGCGGAGGCGGCAATGCCGCATTCGTGTTCATTGAAAGGGAAGGATCGGGAAGAGAAGGGGGCGCCAAGAATGCTAACGGCACGCGGCCCTCATGCAGAACGGCGCCCTCGGGCGCCGTTCGTTCGCTTGAACCCCGGCAGGGTGCCGGGGATGCAGATCAGGCCTCGCCCTTCACCTTCAGGCGCCACGCATGCAGCAGCGGCTCGGTATACCCGCTCGGCTGCTCGATGCCCTTGAACACCAGGTCCTGCGCCGCCTTGTAGGCCGACGAGGTCGTGAAGTTGCCGGCCATCGGCTGGTACAGCGGGTCGCCCGCGTTCTGCTCGTCGACCACCTTGGCCATGCGCTGGAAGGTCTCGTCGACCTGCGCCTTGGTCACCACGCCGTGCAGCAGCCAGTTGGCGATGTGCTGGCTGGAGATGCGCAGCGTCGCGCGGTCTTCCATCAGGCCGACGTTGTGGATGTCGGGCACCTTGGAGCAGCCCACGCCCTGGTCGATCCAGCGCACCACGTAGCCGAGGATGCCCTGCACGTTGTTGTCGATTTCCTGCTGGCGCTCTTCGGGCGTCCACTTGGCCTCGGGCGTGATCGGCACCTGCAGCAGCGCATTGAGGATGTTGTCGCGCTCGGCATCGGCGTCGATCTTCTCCAGCTCCTGCTGCACGGCGGTCACGCTGACCTGGTGGTAGTGCAGCGCGTGCAGCGTGGCGGCGGTGGGCGAGGGCACCCAGGCGGTGTTGGCGCCGGCCTTGGGGTGGCCGATCTTCTGTTCGAGCATGGCGGCCATCAGGTCGGGCATGGCCCACATGCCCTTGCCGATCTGCGCCTTGCCGCGCAGGCCGCACGAGAGGCCGACCAGCACGTTGTTCTTTTCATAAGCGCCGATCCAGGCACTCGACTTCATGTCGCCCTTGCGGATCATCGGGCCGCCCTGCATGGCGGTGTGCATCTCGTCGCCGGTGCGGTCGAGGAAGCCGGTATTGATGAAGGCCACGCGCGCGGCCGCTTCGGCGATGCAGGCCTTGAGGTTCACGCTGGTGCGGCGCTCCTCGTCCATGATGCCGAGCTTCACGGTGTTGGCCGGCAGGCCCAGCAGTTGCTCGACGCGGCCGAACAGCTCGCTGGCGAAGGCCACTTCGGCCGGGCCGTGCATCTTCGGCTTGACGATGTAGATGCTGCCGGTGCGCGAGTTGCCCTTGCGCTTGAGGTCGATGGTGGCGATGGTGGTGGTCACCACGGCGTCGAGGATGCCCTCGGGGATTTCCTTGCCGCCGGCATACAGCACGGCGGGGTTGGTCATCAGGTGGCCCACGTTGCGCAGGAACATGAGCGAGCGGCCGTGCAGCTTCACGGGTTGGCCGTTGGCGCCGGTGTATTCGCGGTCGGGGTTCAGGCCGCGCGTGAAGGTCTTGCCGCCCTTGGCGACTTCTTCCGTGAGCGTGCCTTCGACGATGCCCAGCCAGTTCGAGTACGCGACCACCTTGTCGGCCGCGTCGACCACGGCCACCGAGTCTTCGAGGTCGAGAATGGTCGAGAGCGCGGCTTCGAGCACGAGGTCGCTCACGCCGGCCGCGTCGGTCTTGCCGATGGCGGTGTTGCGGTCGATGCGGATGTCGAGATGGATGCCGTTGTGCTTCAGCAGCACGGAAGACGGTGCCGCCGCATCACCCTGGTAGCCGATGAACTGGGCGGGGTCGGCCAGGCCGGTGCTGCTGCTCTGCAGCGCAACGACGAGCTTGCCGTCCTTCACGCTGTAGCCGGTGGCGTTCTTGTGCGAGCCGTTGGCCAGCGGCGCGGCCTGGTCGAGCACGTTGCGCGCGAACTCGATGACCTTGGCGCCGCGCACGGGGTTGTAGCCCTTGCCCTTCTCGGCGCCGCCGGCTTCGGAAATGGCGTCGGTGCCGTAAAGCGCGTCGTACAGCGAGCCCCAGCGTGCGTTGGCGGCGTTGAGCGCATAGCGTGCGTTCAGGATCGGCACCACCAGCTGCGGGCCGGCCTGCAGCGCGAGTTCGGAGTCGACATTCGCGGTGGTGGCCTTCGCGCCCTTGGGCTGCGGCAGCAGGTAGCCGATCTTCTCGAGGAAGGCGCGGTAAGCCGGCATGTCGGCGATCGGGCCGGGATTCTTCTTGTGCCAGGTGTCCAGCTCGGTCTGCAGGCGGTCGCGTTCGGCGAGCAGGGCGATGTTCTTCGGTGCGAGGTCGCTGACGATGGCGTCGAAGCCCTTCCAGAAGACGTCGCTGGCCACGCCGCTGGCGGGCAGGACCTTGTCTTCGATGAAGCGGTGGAGCTCGGTCGCGACCTGAAGTCCGTGGGCGGTGGTGCGAGTGGTCATGGGGTTTCTCCTTGAGAAAGATGCAATCCTGAACCGAACTTTATTCGATACTTTGCTGGCGAGTAAGGGCCGGGGGCGGGATTTATCTGTGACAAAAATAGAGGTAATCGAAGCTCTTCCGCGATGGCGTCAGACCTGCCCGGTGAGCTCGCGCGCGGCCGCGCGCACTGGCTCGATATAGCGCTCGTCGTAGCGGTGCGTGGGCATCGTCAGCGTGACGGCCGCCGCGAGGCTGCCATCGGCATGGAACACCGGCGCCGAGATCCCCGCCAGTTCGGCCGTGCGGTCGCCCACCAGCGCGCAATAACCCTGCGTGCGGATGGCGTCGTACAGCTTGCGTTCCCTGGTGCCGCGCGGCCGCTCGGCCTCGGGTCCGAAGGCGATCAGCACGCGCGCCCCCGCGCCGCGGTCGTTGGGCAGCAGGTCGCCAGCGCGCACGTGGTCGCGCACCACATGCGATGAGTCGACCCGGAACTGGCACAGCCGCACCCAGCTGTCGCCCTGGTCCTGCCGCACGTGGTACGCGGCGCTTTCGCCCGTTGTTGCGGCGAGCGCGCGAAGCACCGGCGGCACGATGCGGTCGAGCGACAGCGACGCCGCGTACAGCCCGTGCAGCCGCGCGATCTCCATGCCCAGCGCGTAGCGGCCGTCGTCCTGCCGGCGGATGAGCCGCGCATGTTCGAGCGAGGCCAGCAGCCGCAGCACCGTGCTCTTGTAGAGCTGCGTGCGCTCGGCGAACTGCGCGAGCGACAGCGCCTCGTCGCCCGGCTGGAAGGCGCAGAGCAGGCTCAGCGCGCGATCGACCGCGGCGGCGCCGCCGGGGGCGGCATTGAGGTCGGACACCGATTCGGTCAGGGCTTTGCGGGGCATGGCGTGGCTTGACAGTCGATCGGATCGACTGTCTAATTCTGTTTGTTGGAATATAGTTCTATAAGATAGAACAGTCAAGCCCAAGGAGACAAGTTTGATGACCCCCCCCGACGTCCTCATCAGCGAGGTCGGTCCGCGCGACGGCCTGCAATCGGTCAAGGCCACCATGCCCACGGACCACAAGCTGCGCTGGATCGACGCGCTCCATGCGGCCGGCGTGCGCGAGATCGAGGTCGCCTCCTTCGTGCCCGCGAAGCTGCTGCCGCAAATGGCCGACGCCGCCGAGGTGGTGCGCCACGCCATCACGCTGCCCGGCCTCACGGTGATGGCGCTGGTGCCCAACCGCAAGGGCGCGCAGGCCGCGCTCGAAGCGGGCGTGCACAAGCTCACGATGCCGGTGTCGGCCAGCGTGGCACATTCGCTGGCCAACGTGCGCAAGACGCCGACGGAAATGGTGGAAGAAGTGCGTGCCATCGCCGAACTGCGCAACGCCGTCGCGCCGCAGGTGAAGCTGGAGGCCGGCATCTCCACCGCCTTCGGCTGCACGCTGCAGGGGCGGGTGCCGGAAGACGACGTGATCCGCCTTGCCGCGCAGTGCATCGAGGCCGGTGCCGACGAGTCGGGCCTGTCCGACACCGTGGGCTACGCCAACCCGGCACAGGTGCGCCGCCTGTTCAAGCGGCTGCGCGCCGAACTCGGCCAGCACGCCGGCGCGGCCCACATGCACAACACGCGCGGCCTCGGCATCGCGAACTGCCTCGCCGCGTGGGACGAGGGCGTGCGCACCTTCGATGCCTCGCTCGGCGGACTCGGCGGCTGCCCTTATGCACCGGGTGCGTCGGGCAATGCGGTCACCGAAGATCTCGTCTTCATGTTCGAGGCCATGGGCGTGCGCACCGGCATCGACCTGGAAAAACTCATCGCGGCGCGCGCGCCGCTCATGGCCGGGCTGCCCGGCGAACCGGTCTATGGCATGACGCCCGAGGCCGGCCTGCCCAAAGGTTTTGTTCAGGGCTTTGTCCAGGAAACCAGCGCACATGTCTGAAGCCAACCCACTTCCCTACGCCGGCGTGCGCGTCGTCGAGTTCACCCACATGGTCATGGGCCCGACCTGCGGCCTGCTGCTGGCCGACCTCGGTGCCGAGGTCATCAAGGTCGAGCCCATCGAGGGCGACAGCACGCGGCGGTTGCTCGGCTCGGGATCGGGCTTCTTCCCGACCTTCAATCGCAACAAGAAGAGCATCGCGCTCGACCTCAAGAAGCCCGAGGGCGTGGAGGCCGCGCTGCGCCTGATCGCCACCGCCGACATCGTGAGCGAGAACTTCAAGCCCGGCACCATGAAGAAGCTGGGGCTCGACTACGACACGCTCGCCAAGCTCAACCCGCGCCTCATCTACGTGAGCCACAAGGGCTTCCTGCCCGGTCCCTACGACCACCGCACCGCGCTCGACGAAGTGGTGCAGATGATGGGCGGCCTCGCCTACATGACGGGCCGCTCGGGCGACCCGCTGCGCGCGGGCACCAGCGTGAACGACATCATGGGCGGCATGTTCGGCGCCATCGGCGCAATGGCCGCGCTGCGCCAGCGCGACCTCACCGGCAAGGGCTGCGAAGTGCAGTCCGCGCTGTTCGAGAACAACGTGTTCCTGGTCGCGCAGCACATGATGCAGTTCGCCGCCACCGGCAAGGCGGCCGACCCGATGCCCAGCCGCATCTCGGCCTGGGCTGTGTACGACGTGTTCACCGTGAAGGACGGCGAGCAGATCTTCCTGGCGGCCGTGAGCGACAAGCAGTGGGCCATCTTCTGCAAGGCCTTCGGCCTCGAGGAGATGCTGGCCGACCCGCGCCTGAAGACCAACAACGACCGCGTGCTGGCGCGCGAATGGATGATGCCCATCCTGCGCTCGCACCTCGCCAACCACAGCGCGGCCGAACTCGCCGCGGTGTTCGAGAAGAACGAGCTGCCCTTCGCGCCCATCACCAAGCCGCAGGCGCTGTTCGACGATCCGCACCTCAACGCCACCGGCGGCCTCGCGCCGGTGCGCATGAACGACGGCAGCATGGCAAAGGTGCCGCTCATGCCGTTCACGCTGGCCGGCGAACGCCCGGGCATCCGCCTGCAGCCGCCGCGCGTGGGCGAGCACGGCCGCGAGCTGCTGAAAGAAGTGGGCTACAGCGACGAGGAAATCGCCGCGCTCCAAACGCACAACATCACCCTCGGAGACTGAACTCATGTTTTCCAATGCACGGCGCGCCTTTCTGGCGTGCGCCGCGGCCGCCGCATGGCTGAACGCCGCACCTGCCTTCGCCGACACCGCCTGGCCCGACAAGCCGGTGCGGCTCATCGTTCCCTACACGCCCGGCGGCGCCACCGACATCGTGGCGCGGCTGGTCGCGCAGAAACTGGCCGACGACACCAAGTGGACCTTCATCGTCGACAACCGCGCGGGCGGCAACGGCAACATCGGCATGGACGTGGTGGCCAAGGCCAAGCCCGACGGCTACACCATCGGCCTGGGCCAGACCGCCAACCTCGCGATCAACCCGACGCTTTTTCCGAAGATGCCCTACGACGCATTGAAGGACCTGATGCCGGTGTCGGTCGTGGCCTCGCAGCCGGTGGTGCTGGTGGTGCGTGCCGACGCGCCGTTCAAGACGCTGGCCGAGCTGGTCGCCGCCGCCAAGGCCAAGCCGGGCGAGATCCGCCAGGCGCTCGCGGGCACCGGCACGCTCGGCCACATGGCCGGCGAGGTGCTCGCCAAGCGCGCGGGCTTCAAGGTGCTCAACGTGCCCTACAAGGGCGCCGCGCCCGCCATCACCGACCTGCTCGGCGGCCAGACCGACTACATGTTCGCCACGCCGCAGGGCGCGCTCTCGATGGTCAAGGGCGGCCGTCTGCGCGCGCTGGCCGTCACCTCGGCCAAGCGCCTGCCGGTGATGCCGGACGTGCCCACCGTGGCCGAGAGCTACAAGGGCTTCGAGGCGGTGGACTGGAAGGCGCTGGTCGCGCCGGCCGGCACCAGCCCCGAGATCGTGAAGAAGCTCAGTGCCGCCGTCGACAAGGCGCTGGCCAAGCCTGCGACCATCTCTCAGCTGCTGGCCGAAGGCAGTACGCCCGTCGGCGGCAGCCCGGAGCAGGCGGCGCAGTACATCAAGTCGGAGCACGCGCGCTGGGGTGCCGCGGTGCGCGAGGCGGGCGTGCGGCCCGAATAAAGAAGAGGGCGGAACAAGGCGGGCGATATAGTTTCCGCCCCATGGACCGCCTCAAGCAGCTCGAATCCTTCGTTTCCGTCGCAACCCGCGGCGGTCTCACGGCCGCGGCCAAGGCCGAAGGCGTGGCGCCGGCCATCATGGGCCGCCGGCTCGATGCGCTCGAGGAGCGGCTGGGCGTCAAGCTGCTGGTGCGCACCACGCGTCGCATCACGCTCACGCACGAGGGCAGTGCCTTTCTCGAAGACTGCCAGCGCCTGCTGACCGAGTTCGCCAACGCCGAGGCCAGCGTGAGCGCCGGCGGCGTCAAGGCCAGCGGCCACCTGCGCGTGACCGCACCAGCGGGCTTCGGCCGCCGCCACGTCGCGCCGCTCGTGCCGCGCTTTCATGCGCTGCACCCCGAAGTGACGATCTCGCTGAACCTCAGCGACCGCGTGGTCGACGTCACCGGCGAGAGCTTCGACTGCGCCGTGCGCGTGGGCGACCTGCCGGATTCCTCGCTGGTGAGCGTGCGGCTGGCCGACAACCGCCGCCGCTGCGTCGCCACGCCGGAGTTCGTGCGGCGCCACGGCAAGCCGAAGCACCCGGGCGAGCTCTCGCGCTTTGCCTGCCTCGCGCTGTCCAGCGATGCCTCGCAGACGCGCGGCTGGGCCTTTCGCATTACCTCCGAGAGCGGCACGCAGGAACTGATCCACCTGCGCCCCAGCGGCCCGCTCGATTGCTCCGATGGCCAGGTGCTGCACGACTGGTGCCTGGCAGGCCACGGCATTGCATGGCGCAGCACCTGGGAGGTCGAGGCCGAGATCGACGCCGGCCTGCTGGTGCCGCTGCTCGACGAATTCGCCGCGCCGCCCAACGGCATCTACGCGGTGTTCGCGGGCGCCAAGCACCTGCCGCTGCGGGTGCGGCTGTGGCTTGATTTCCTCAAGGAGCAGTACGGGAAGCCGGAATTCTGGGGCGGGAGGGCGTAGAGCGCTTTCGCCGCGTCACAATCTGTTTACATTCCAATTCCATTGACGCTCCACCCACGCTGAAGGTGATCGCGGCTTCTTCGCGGAACACCGAGGGACCGGCTTTGCCGGGCCTCAGGTGTTGCCCCCGGCAGGGGGAAGGAGAAGCGACACGAAGTGCGCGAAGCCTGGGGGCGAGTCACAGCCTTGAAAGCCAACGATGACGCTCGAAGCCATCCTCGCCTATCTGCATTTGCTCGCCATCCTGACGATGGTCGTTTTCATTTCCAGCGAAGCGGCGTTGTGCCGTGTGCAGTGGCTCAACGCGGCCGTGGTGGAGCGGCTGGCCAGGGTCGACATGGTCTACGGCATGGCCGCCATCGCGGTGCTCGCCACGGGCATCGCGCGCACCTGGTGGGGCGTGAAGGGCACGGCCTGGTACTGGACCAACCCGCTGCTGCATGTGAAGCTGGGGCTCTTCATCATCGTCGGCGTGATCTCGATCTTCCCGACGCTGACCTACTTCCGCTGGCGCAAGACGCTGCGCGCCACCGGCAAGCTGCCGGCCGAGGCCGACGTGAAGAAGACGCGCCGGCTGGTGATGATCCAGGCGCACCTGATCGCGCTGATTCCGCTGGTGGCGGTGTTCCTGGCGCGGGGCTTCGGCAAGTAGGCCTCCGGGCGGGAAGAATCGCACGGGTTCGCCGGACTTCAGGGCCGGTCACGGACATGAAAAAGGCCCGCACGCGGCGGGCCTCGTTTCACAAGCAATGCCGTTTTCAGGCCTTGGCTGCATCCGCCGTGCACTTCTTCATGAAGCTGTTCTTGGCGGCGCCGGCCAGAGCTTTGCCGTTCTTGTCGACCGCCTTGGTTGCGCATGCGGGGGTCGCTGCAGCCTTGGCTTCCTTTTCGCACTTCTTGATGGAGCTGCTCTTGGCGGCGCCGGCCAGGGCCTTGCCGTTCTTGTCGACCGCCTTGGCTTCGCAGCTGGCGGCGGGTGCGGCCGCAGCGGCCGGGGCTGCCGCAGGCGCGGCCGCCTTGTCTTGCGCCTGTGCGGCACCGAAGGAAAGACAAGCGCCGAGTGCGACCAGGGAAAGGAGCTTCTTCATGGTGATATGTCCTTGCAGGGTTGAGTTGTGACAGGAGCCCCGCCTTTGGGGCCGGCCCTCCTAACGGCCGAAGACAACAATCGGATGACGATCGTTAAATGGGCCCGGGTTTGCCCCCGGTAAAATTCGCGGATGCTATTGGTCAAACAGGAGCTGCTCGCGGCGCTCGCGAACACGCTCGAATCCCTCTCGCCCGGCGCCGGCTCCAAAGCCGCGTTCGAGTCGCCCAAGGTGGCTGCGCATGGCGATTTCGCCAGCACGGCCGCGATGCAGTTCGCCAAACCGCTAGGGCGCAAGCCTCGCGAGCTGGCCGAGCAACTGAGCGCTGCGCTGCTCGCCACCCCCGCTTTCGGCCAGTGGGTCGAGGCGATCGAGATCGCCGGCCCCGGCTTCCTCAACATCCGCCTGAAGACGGCGGCCAAGCAGCAGATCGTGCGCGAGGTGCTGTCCGCCGCGAATGCTTTCGGGCAGCAGCCGGCCTCCGGCGAGAAGGTGCTGGTCGAGTTCGTCTCGGCCAACCCGACCGGCCCGCTGCACGTCGGCCACGGCCGCCAGGCCGCGCTCGGCGACGCCATCTGCAACCTGCGCGCCTCGCAGGGCGAGAGCGTCTGGCGCGAGTACTACTACAACGACGCCGGCGTGCAGATCCAGACGCTGGCCAACAGCACGCAGCTGCGCGCCCGCGGCTTCAAGCCCGGCGATGCCGAGTGGCCCAGTGGCGATAAGGCCCCGGCCTACAACGGCGACTACATCGCCGATATCGCGGCCGACTTCAAGGCGAAGAAGACCGTCAAGTCGGAAGACCGCGAAGTCACCGCCAGCGGCGACATCGAGGACATCGACGCCATCCGCGAGTTCGCCGTGGCCTACCTGCGCCGCGAGCAGGACCTGGACCTGCAGGCTTTCCGCGTGCGCTTCGACCAGTACTACCTGGAGTCCAGCCTGTACACCAGCGGCCGCGTCGAGGCTGCGGTGCAGAAGCTCGTAGCCGCTGGCAAGACCTACGAGCAGGACGGCGCGCTGTGGCTGAAGTCGACCGACTACGGCGACGACAAGGACCGCGTGATGAAGAAGCAGGACGGCACGTACACGTATTTCGTGCCCGACGTCGCGTACCACATCGCCAAGTGGGAGCGCGGCTTCCACAAGGTCATCAACATCCAGGGCACCGACCACCACGGCACCATCGCGCGCGTGCGCGCCGGCCTGCAGGCCGCGGGCGAAGGCATTCCCGAGGGCTACCCCGACTACGTGCTGCACACCATGGTGCGCGTCATGAAGGGCGGCGAAGAGGTCAAGATCAGCAAGCGCGCCGGCAGCTACGTCACGCTGCGCGACCTGATCGAGTGGACCAGCACCGATGCCATCCGCTTCTTCCTGCTGAGCCGCAAGCCCGACACCGAATACACCTTCGACGTCGACCTCGCGGTGACGAAAAACAACGACAACCCGGTTTATTACGTGCAGTACGCGCATGCGCGCATCTGCTCGGTGCTGGCCGGCTGGGGCGGCGACGCCGCCACGCTCAAGGACGTCGACCTGTCGCCGCTCGAAAGCCCGGCCGCCCAGGCGCTGATGCTGCTGCTGGCCAAGTACCCGGCCATGCTGACGGCCGCGTCGAAGGACTTTGCCCCGCACGACGTCACGTTCTACCTGCGCGAGCTGGCCGCCAGCTACCACAGCTACTACGACGCCGAGCGCATCCTGGTCGACGACGAAAAGGTCAAGCTGGCCCGCCTGGCGCTGGTCGCCGCGACCGCGCAGGTGCTGCACAATGGCCTCGCGATTCTCGGCGTCAGTGCGCCGAGCAAGATGTGAACTCCTCACCATGAAGAAGACAACCAGACAACGCGGCAACATCGTCATCGGCCTGATCATCGGGCTGGTGCTCGGCCTGGGCGTCGCGCTGGGCATCGCGGTCTACGTGACCAAGGTGCCGATCCCGTTCGTGACCAAGACGCAGCGCGGCGGCGCCGAGCAGGACGAGGCCGAAGCCCGCAAGAACCGCGACTGGGACCCGAACGCGCCGCTGGCCGGCAAGGCCGGCGCCGCCAAGCCCGCGCCGGCGGCCCCGGCCGCTCCGGTCAATCCCGTCACCGGCGAGCCGGCAACCACCGCCGTGGCCCCGGCCACCGCCCCGCCCACGACCGCACCCCCCGTGCCCGTGGTGGTGGCGCCCAAGCCGCCGCGCCCTGCGCCGGTGCCGGCCGAAGCCAACTCCCTGCCGGCATCGAACGATCCGCTCGGCGACCTCGCCCGCGCGCGCTCGGGCAACGTTTCGGGCTCCGGCACGACCACCGCCTCGGCCGCGCCGAGCAGCAGCAACAACAGCAACGCCAGCAGCAGTTCAGGCGCCGATCCGTTCATGTACTTCGTGCAGGCCGGCGCCTTCCGCACCACCGACGACGCCGAGGCGCAGCGCGCCAAGCTGTCGCTGATGGGCGTCGAGGCCAAGGTCACCGAGCGCGAGCAGGCGGGCCGCACCGTCTACCGCGTGCGCGCCGGCCCCTTCAACAAGAAGGACGACGCCGATCGCCTCAAGGAGCGGCTCGACGGCGGCGGCATGGATTCGGCGCTGGTTCGCGTGCAGCGCTGACCCGGCGGCCGACACGAATAGCCCCTAAGCTTCGCGCCGCGGCATTTGCCGCCACCATTCATCGTTGCCCTGGGCGCGCCGGGTGCGGGGGAACTCCCCGCCGCGCGCCGGCTCAGTCTGCGTACCAACTGGAGAACCTTTTCAATGAAACGTCGTGACTTTTCGCTGGCCGCCACTTCGCTGGGCCTGCTTTCGCTGGCTGGCAACACCGCGCACGCCCAGGCGCGCGCGCCCAAGGCGGGCACCGAGTACCTGGCGCTCGACAAGCGCGTACCGGTCGACGCGCCAGCCGGCAAGATCGAAGTGGTCGAGTTCTTCTCGTACAACTGCCCGCACTGCAACGACTTCGAACCGGCGCTGGAAGCCTGGCTCAAGACCGTGCCGAAGGAAGTGGCGTTCCGCCGCATTCCCGTGCCCTTCGTGGGCAACGACGTCGAGGCCAAGCAGCGCCTGTACTACGCGCTCGAGGCCATGGGCAAGGTCGACGAATTCCAGCCGAAGGTCTTCAACGCGATCCACGCACAGCGCCAGAATGTGAACGGCGACGCCAACATCATTGCCTGGGCCGCGGCCAATGGCCTGGACGGCGCCAAGTTCAAGGAGGTCTTCACCTCGTTCGGCGTGGCCAGCAAGGCCAAGCGCGCTTCGCAGATGACCGACGCCTACAAGGTCGCCGGCGTGCCGGCGATGGCCGTGGCCGGCCGCTGGTATGTGGATGGGGAAACCGCCGGCAACATGACCAAAGTGCTTCAGGTCGTGAACTATCTGGTCGGCGAAGCAAGGAAGGGCTGACCCCAGGCTGCGCGCACGTCGTGTCGCTTCGCCTGCCCCTTCCAGGGGGGGCAACACCTGCGGCCCGGCGGAGCCGGTTCCGCGGTGTTTCTGGTAGAACCAGAAGGAAAGTCAAGCCCGCTTCGGCGGGCTTTTTCATCTGTGCGGGCGGGGCTGACGCAATCAGCCGCATACAATGCCGAGCAAGTTTCGTGCCTCTATGACATTGCACTCTCACCCCACCACTTCCTTCCTTCGTCGCATCGGCCGCCTGGCCGCCGGCGCGCTGTTGCTGGCCGGCCTCGCCTCGGGCGCCGCGGCCGAGACCGCCGACCGCGCCAAGCCGATGAACATCGAGTCCGACTCGATGCGCTACGACGACCTGAAGCAGACCAGCGTGTTCACCGGTAACGTTCTGGTAACGAAGGGCACGATCATCATCCGCGGCGCGCGGCTGGACGTGCGCCAGGACGCCGAGGGCTACCAGTACGGCGTGGTCACCGCCGCGCCCGGCAAGCGGGCCTACTACAAGCAGAAGCGCAATGCGCCCGACGAGTGGATCGAGGGCGAGTCCGACGTCATCGAGTACGACAGCCGCGCCGACAACGTCAAGTTCATCCGCAACGCGACGATGCGCCGCCTGATCGGCGCCACGCCCAACGACGAAAGCCAGGGCGCGCTGATCGTCTACGACCAGAGCAACGACACCTACACGGTCAACGGTTCCACCGTGCCGCCGAACACCGCCGTCAACGCGGCCACCCCGGGTGGCCGCGTGAAGACCATCCTGACCCCCAAGGCCGCGACCGCGCCGGGTGCGCCCGCTGCCGGCGCCCCGGCCGGCGCCAAGGCGCCGCCGCCGGCGCCCACCCCGGCGCCCGGCAAGGGCCTGCGCCCGAGCACCACGCTCGGTGACGAGGGAGAAACCCGCAAGTGATCGAATCCGTTGTATCGCAGGACGCCAACAGCACGCCGGGCAGCCGCCTGGTCGCGCGCGGCCTGAAGAAGAGCTATGGCAGCCGCACGGTCGTGAAGGACGTCTCGCTCGACGTGCAGAAGGGCGAAGTCGTCGGGCTGCTCGGGCCGAACGGCGCGGGCAAGACCACCTCGTTCTACATGATCGTGGGGCTGGTGCGCGCCGATGCGGGCGACATCACCATCGACGGCGAGCCCATCGCCCACATGCCGATCCACCGCCGCGCCCGCATGGGCCTGAGCTACCTGCCGCAGGAGGCCTCGATCTTCCGCAAGCTCACGGTCGAGGAAAACGTGCGCGCCGTGCTCGAGCTCCAGAGCGAGCCCGATGCCAACGGCAAGATGGCGCCACTGTCGAAGCAGCACATCGAAGAGCGACTGTCCGAACTGCTGGCCGACCTGCGGGTGGACCACCTGCGCGACTCGCCCGCGCTGGCGCTGTCGGGCGGCGAGCGCCGCCGCGTCGAGATCGCGCGCGCGCTGGCCACCCAGCCGCGCTTCATCCTGCTGGACGAGCCCTTCGCCGGCATCGACCCGATCGCGGTGATCGAAATCCAGCGGATCATCAGCTTCCTGAAGGAGCGCGGCATCGGCGTGCTCATCACCGACCACAACGTGCGTGAAACGCTGGGTATCTGCGATCATGCGTTCATCATCAGCGACGGGCATGTGCTGGCACAAGGCACACCCTCGGAGATCGTCGACAACGCCGAAGTACGCAGGGTGTACCTGGGCGAACACTTCCGGATGTGATCGTGCGGCGAGGGTCAAGGATCATCGTGGCCACCGTCCGCGCGGAGCTTCCTCGCGGGGGCCGCCGCGCACGGCCGCCCGAAGCGGCCGGCCCGTCCCCGGTAGGGGGTTGGCGTAGCGCGAAGCGCGCAGCCTGGGGGGGGGCCATTTCCTCATGAAGCAAGGGCTGTCCCTTCGCGTCTCGCAGCATCTGGCACTGACGCCACAGCTGCAGCAGTCCATCCGGCTGCTTCAGCTTTCCACGCTCGAACTGAGCCAGGAAGTCGAGCAGATGCTGGACGAAAACCCGTTCCTCGAACGCACCGCGGAAGAAGCGGCGCGCGAGGAATTCGGGCTCGACACGGCTGATGCGCCGGTTCCGCGCGATGAGGGCGAGAGCGACTTCGCGCCTTCGGCCGCCAGTGCGCCCGCCGAGACCACCAGCACCACCACGGCGGATACCGACGGGCCAGCTGCCGAGATCACCGAGCGTGAGCCCGACTGGGAAGGCGACGGCACCGTCGACATGGCGGCGCCCGACGACAGCGAGTGGGGCAGCGACGCGCCCGCGCGCCAGAACAACCTCGGCGACGACGAACGTGCCGACGCCACTGAACTCGCGCGCAGCCAGGAGTCGCTGCAGTCGTTCCTGCACCGCCAGGCGCTGAGCCTGCGCCTGAACGAGAACGACAGCGCCGCGCTGCGCTTTCTCATCGAATCTCTCAACGACGACGGCTACCTCGAAGACTCGCTGCCCGCGCTGGCCTCGGGCCTGGCTGGCGACGACAACGACCAGTTCGACGACCTCGTGCATCACTTCCAGGTGGCGCTCGGACTGCTGCAGAGCCTGGAGCCCGCGGGCGTAGGCGCGCGCGACCTCGGCGAATGCCTGGGCATCCAGCTGCGCGCCATGGCCAGCGAGGACGAGACCGACGAAGAGGCGCTGGTCCGCAAGACCGCCATCACCGTCTGCAAGCAGCCGATGGAGCTGCTTGCGCGCCGCGATTTCAAGCGCCTGGCCACGCTCACCCGCAGCAGCGAGGAGCTGGTGCGCTCGGCGCTGCAGATCATCGCGCGGCTGGAGCCCAAGCCGGGCCGGCGCTTCGTCGACGTGGAGCGCAACATCGTCATTCCCGATGTGATCGTCACCAAGACCGGCCGCGGCACCAACGTGAAGTTCCGCGTCATGTTGAACCCCGAGGTGATGCCGCGCCTGCGCGTGCACGACATCTATGCCGGCGCGCTCAAGTCGCACAAGGGCGAGGGCAGCCAGGCGCTGTCGCAGCGGCTGCAGGAGGCGCGCTGGTTCATCAAGAACATCCAGCAGCGTTTCGACACCATCCTGCGCGTGAGCAACGCCATCGTCGAGCGGCAGAAGAGCTACTTCGTGCATGGCGAACTCGCGATGCGCCCGCTGGTGCTGCGCGAGATCGCCGACGAGCTGGGCCTGCACGAATCGACCATCTCGCGCGTGACCACCGCCAAGTACATGGCCACGCCGTTCGGCACCGTCGAGCTCAAGTACTTCTTCGGCTCGGCGCTGGGCACCGAGACGGGCGGCAATGCGTCGAGCACCGCGGTGCGCGCGCTGATCAAGCAGTTCGTGAGTTCCGAGAGCATCAAGAAGCCGCTGTCGGACAGCCAGATCTCCGAGATGCTGAAAGAGCAGGGCATCGAGTGCGCACGGCGCACCGTGGCCAAGTACCGCGAGGCGCTGCGCATCGCGCCCGCGAACCTGCGCAAAGCCCTGTAACTTGGCACACCCCCAGGCTATGCGCACTTCGTGTCGCTTCGCCAACCCCCTTGCAGGGGGCAACACCTGCGGCCCGGCGGAGCCGGTTCCGCGGTGTTCCCCGAACGGACCTGGACCGTATTGGCGCTGGGGCCTGGCGCTGTTGTTCGCGGCTTTCGCACTGCTCGCCACCGGCTGCGCCACCCTGCCCAACGAGGCCCCGCGCGCACCCACCAAGGCCATGGCCGTCTCGGCCGACACCGCACTCGGCAAGCTCGCGCTGGCCTCGCAGCCCGACCCCGACCTGAGCGGTTTTCGCCTGATGCCCGGTGGCGACTTCGCCTTCGACACCCGCATCCAGCTGGCCCGCCGTGCCCAGCGCACGCTCGACGTGCAGTACTACCAGATCGAGAACGACGAGACCGGCCGCTACCTGCTGCGCACCCTGCGCGACGCCGCCCAGCGCGGCGTGCGCGTGCGGGTGCTGATGGACGATCTCTACACCTCGGGCGAGGACGAACTGCTGCTCGGCTTTGCCGCCACGCCCAACGTCGAACTGCGCCTGTTCAACCCGTTCCCGGCCGGGCGCGCGAGCATCCTGAAGCGCTTCACTGCCTCGCTGTTCGACTTCAGCCGCGTCAACCGGCGCATGCACAACAAGCTGTTCATCGCCGACGGCGCGATGGCGGTGGCGGGCGGGCGCAACATCGGCAACCAGTACTTCACGCGCACCGCGGGCGAGAATTTTCTCGACCTCGACACCTTCGTCACCGGTGCGCTGATCCCGCGGCTGGGCAGCCTGTTCGACCAGTACTGGAACAGCATCTACGTGCGGCCGATCCAGTCGGTGGTGCGCAGCGAGTTGTCGGCCGAAGAGCTGCAGCGCCGCTTCGACACAGTCACCGGCCCCGACACCACTCCACCGCCGCCGAAGCCCGCGCCCAACGACCTGCTCGGCTACAGCCCGATGGTGGAAGACCTGAACGCCGGCAAGCTCGGCCTGATCTGGACCACCGCCGAGGCCTATGCCGATTCACCCGAGCGCGTGATCGGCAAGACCGCCTCCTACGGCGGCGTGCCGCTGCTCGACGTCGACAGCGTGCGCTACAACGTGGTCGAGCAGATGCGCCGCGCACGCTCCGAAGTGACCATCGTCTCGCCCTACCTGATCCCGGGCGCCACGGGGCTGGAGGTGATGCGCGAGATCCGCAACCGCAACGTGAAGATCAGCGTCGTCACCAATTCGCTGGCCGCCACCGACGAGCCGCTGGTGCACACCGCCTACCGCCGCTACCGGCCCGACATGCTCAAGCTCGGCGCCGACCTCTACGAGCTGAGCTCCACGCGCACCCGGCGCAGCGTGCGGCTGGGCCTGTTCGGCACCTCGGTGGGCAGGCTGCATGCCAAGTCGGCCGTGATCGACCGGCGCACGCTGTTCGTCGGCTCGATGAATTTCGACCCGCGCTCGGAGTCGGCCAACACCGAGATCGGGCTGATCATCCACAGCGCCGAGATGGCGCAGCAGGCGCTGAAACTCATCGACGTGCTCAAGCAGCAGGGCGCCTACCGGCTGCGCTTTGCCGAAGGCAGCAACGAGTCACGCATCGAATGGGTCAGCGACGACGCCGGCAAGCTCACCGTGCTGACCGAGGAGCCCGACTCCAGTTTCTGGGGCCGGGTCATGCTCGAATTGCTGGCGCCGCTGACGCCGGAGAGCCTGCTCTAGCTGGCGCTCGCGGCGCCGGCCAGGCCGGGCAGCGGTGTCATTGCACGTTGACCGCTTCGACCTGCACCAGCAGCTTCACCTTGTTCTCGAAGCCGAAGTTCAGCCCCCAGGTGATGCCCCAGTCGCTGCGCTCCACCGTGGTCTCGAAGTCGCCGCCGCACACCTGGCGGTTGATCAGCGGGCTCAGGTAGCAGTTGAAGCGCACGGCCTTCAGCGTCACAGGCCTGGTCTGGCCCATCAGCGTGAGCGTGCCGGGCACGTCGGTCACCTTGCCGCCGCTGAAATCGATGCGGTCGGCCACGAAGCGGCCGATCGGAAACTCGGCCACGTTGAAGAAATCCTTGCTCTGCACATGGCGGTTGAGCAGGTCGACGCCGGTGTTGATGGAGCTGATGTCCATCGTGATGTCGACCTTGCCGCTGGCGCCGGTGCCGTCAATCTGCACGGAGCCGTCCTTGGTGCTGAAGCGCCCGCGGTTGGTGGTGGTGCCGTAGTGCCCCATCTCGTACATCACGAAGGTGTGAGTCGGATCGATCACGTAGTTGGCGTTCTTCGCCGGCCCGCCCGCGGGCTTGGCGGCCACGGCCGGGGCGAATTCCGTTGGCAGTTGCTGTTGCTGCGCCGTGGCGCTGCCGGTGAATGCGGCGGCCGACAGGGCCGCGGCGAGAAGGAGCTTTTTCATGGTGTTGGATGCGGGAGGAAAGAGGAAAGTGAGTGAGGGGCGGACAGCCTGGCGCTTCACAACGGCCCGAAGCCCGTGAGCGTGAACCTGAAGCGCACCTGCACGTCGTTGCCGACCGTCGAGGTGTCGGTCCATTCGCCTTCGCCCACCTTGTAGTCGAGCCGCTGGATCGTGAAGCTCCCCGTGGCAACCGCCTCCTTGCCGCCGGCCGCGGCGATGCTGACGGGCACCGTCACGTATTTGGCGATGCCCTTGATGGTGAGCTTGCCCGCCATCTCGAACTTGCCGTCGCCCAGCGCCTTGATGGCGCTCGACTGGAAGCTTGCCTGCGGGAAGTGCGCGGCGTCGAACCACGGCTGCTTGGGCAGTTCCGCATCGCTCATCGGGACGCCGAAGCCGGCGCTGGCCGTGTCGATCTGCAGCGCGACGGTGCCGCCCTCGGGCTTCTTCGGGTCGAAGGCCACCTGCGCGTCGAATTTCTTGAACGTGCCTTCCACGGGCACGCCCATTTGCTTGCTGACGAAGACGATCTGGCTCTTGTCGGCCACGAGCTTTGCCGCTGCGGGCTCGGCGCCGGCCGGCAGCGCCAGGGTGGCGAAAGCCAGCGCCGCGAGCGACGGCGCGAGACGGAAAAACAGGCGCTTGATCATCGAGCTGGTTCCTTGCGTGGCCGGGGCCACATGCGTTTGAGAAGACCGTCGCGGTCGATCCAGTGGTGCTTGAGCACCGCCGCCACGTGCAGCAGCGTGACGCCCGCCAGCACGAAGGCGCAGTTGCGGTGCAGCGGCTGCAGCACCGCCTCGGCGAAGGCGTGGTCGACCGGGACGAAGTCGGGCAGCGGCAGCACGCCGAACCACGCCACCGGCATGCCCATGGCCGAGCTGTAGGCCCACCCGGACAGCGGCACCGCGAAGAACAGCAGGTACATCAGCGTGTGGCTGATGCGGTAGCTCGCCAGCTGGAGCGCCGACATGCCCGGCGGGAGCGCCGGTGGGCGATGCCCGAGCCGCCACAGCAGCCGCAGCGCCGACAGCGCGAGGATGGTGACGCCCGCCCACTTGTGCCAGCTGTAGATCTTCAGGCGCAGCGGCGAGAACGGCAGCCCCGTCATGTAGAGCCCTACGCCGAACGAGCCCACGATCAGGGCCGCAAGCAGCCAGTGCAGCGCCATCGTGAACGGGTCGTAGCGCGGGTCGGCGGCGAGGGGGGATGAGGATGTGTCGGCGGACATCGTGAGCAGGACAGGCGGCCTGTGCGCGGAGCATATATCGGAAGCGATGACATCACCGCACGGCCCGTGCCAGCCCGCCGCCCTGCCGGCCTCAGCCCTGCGACGGCTGTTGCGCCCTCAGCAGCACCCCGCGCAGTTCGTCCGGCTGCACCGGCTTGCGCAGCGCATGCCAGCCACGCTCGGCGGCGAGCCGCTGGGTGGCTTCGTTGATGTCGGCCGAAATCAGCGCGATCGCCAGCGACGGCTTCTGCCGCTGCAGCTTGTCGGCCAGCGCGATGCCGTCGAGCGCACCCGGCAGGCGGATGTCGCACAGCGCCGCGTCGAGCGCGCGCAGGTCGGCCAGCGCCAGCGCCTCGGCGGCGCTGGCATAGACGCGCGGCTCCACGTCCCATTGCCGCAGCAGGGCACTGAGACTGTCGGCCACCACCGTGTTGTCTTCCACCACCAGCACTGCGAGCCCGGGGCGCAGCGTGTGCGTTGCATCGGCGCCGTCGTCCTGCGGCGCGGAAGCAGGGCGCGCCGCCACCATCGCGCCGTCGGGCGCGGCAGGCAGCTCGAAGCTGAACACCGACCCCCGCCCCGGCGCCGAGCGAAGCGACACCGCAATGCCGAGCTGCGCCGCCAGCCGCCGCACGATCGCCAAGCCCAGCCCGTGGCCGCGCTGCAGGTTGCGCTCGACGTTGCCGATCTGCTCGAAGTCGTCGAACACGCGCTGCTGCGCGTCGGCCGCGATGCCGATGCCGCTGTCGCGCACCTCGACGCGCCAGGCACGGCCGGTCCCGCGCCGGCGCGCCCGCACCGCCAGCAGCACGCGCCCGCGCGGCGTGAACTTGACGGCGTTGTCGACCAGGTTGGCGAGCACGCGGCGCACCGACAAGGTGTCGCTCCAGGCGATGGCGTCGTGCGGGCAGCGCACCAGCACCCGGCCGTCGCCTGCCTGCCGCGCCAGCCCCAGCAGCAGGGGCGCCAGAGCCACTGCCGCCGGACGCAGCGGATCGACCGCGGCCTCGATGCGGCCGATTTCGAGCAGCTGGTTGGTCAGCCCTTCGAGCGCCTGCTGCGCGCGCGCCAGCGAGCCCACGGTGTACTGAACCGCCTCCATGTCCGCGCCGCTGTTCAGCTGCTGGCGCAGCACTTCGGCCTGCAGGCCGATGGCCATCACCGGCTGGCGCAGGTCGTGGTTGGCGGCAGAGAAGAAGCGCAGCCGCTCGGCCTGCGCCTGCTCGGAGGCGCGCAGGCCGGCCAGCGCCTGTTCGCGCAGCGTGCGCTCGTTGAGCCGCAGGCCGATGTTCTCCTCGAGCTGGCGCGAGCGCTCGGCCACCAGCTTCCACATCATCGCGATCAGCCCGATGCCGATGACCGCCACGGCCATCATCACCGGCGCACCCAGCCAGAGGCCTGTGACGATGATCGGCGCCAGCAGCAGCGTGATCGCCAACTGGGTGGCCGGCGTATAGAACGACACCGAGAAGGCCGACGACAGCGTCATGCCCATCAGGATCAGGCCCAGCAGCAGCTGCAGGTCGGCGCGCGCAGGGTCGAACAGCAGCACGCCGGCCAGCCCGTGCGCCAGTTCCCAGATGGCCGTGCGCAGCGTGTGCGTGCGCTGTTCCTCGCGCAGGGTTTCGGGCGTGAAGGGCTCGGGCAGGCGCTGCGGGAAGAAGCCGCGCATCACCGTCACCCCGGTGACCAGTGCGATCCACACCAGCGCGCGCGGCACCGAGTATTGCCAGGCGAAGAGCGCCGCCACGCCGCAGTTCAGCAGGTATTGCACCAGCAGCACCGGGCCGATGGGCCGGATGGACAGCCGCAGCACCTCGCACTGGATCGCGAAGCGGTCGCTGCTGCCGGTGGGGGCC